>CANQRD010000112.1 GCA_947626185.1 uncultured Flavobacterium sp. | reverse complement strand
GATATATTAACTGTATTATCTCCTAATAGAAAAGTTGAGCAATTTGATGTAAAAAAAGAAGCTGATGGTTCTTTCAATATGCAACCAAAAATATCCTTAAATAATACTTTAGTAAATAAAGCTGTTGCCAACTATCAAATTTCGAGTTTATCCAGATAATTGAATATAACCCGTTGGGTGTAATTAAATGATTGATTTTAAAAAATATTTATTGGCTTTTAATAGTTAAACTTATTGGAGTAATGTTAATACTATTGTTTTTACTAAAAATTCTTGTTTTTTAAAGCATTCAAAAGTTTTAGTATAATTATTTCTGATTCTAAACTGATCACAAAGTTGAGATAATAAGATTTACTAATTTTATTTATTTTTAAGGAATTTGTGATGTACTTCGCAGTTCAATTTTTTTCTTGATTTCTTAAAGATATAAGGTTATAGTTTATAATCTTTCTGATTTGCTCTTTTAGTTGTTTATAATTTGAAATTTGAAGTTCGAAATAAGTCTAAAAGAATAATTTTAGATTAGTAATTTATATGTGTAAGTAGCAGTAAATCAAAATCTTGTTCAAAAGGTGAATATCATAAACTTCTAGTTTTGTAATAGCTAATGAATGAAAAGCTCTATTTGTAAAGTAAATTCTATATAATTTATACTTGCAAAACCAATTGTTTTGAGAGGTATAAAACTCTTTTGAAGGAACTGTGTAAAATTCATTTTTACAGATTTTAATTCTTCTATGACTTGCAAATTTGCAACGGTATACTAATCCACGATTAAATAATCATCAAAAGCTAAAATTATTTTTTTACTATATTTTACATAAATGTTGGTTTGTTTATAGGCTTTAATATATTGAATTTTCGACATCTTGACCAATGTCCAATTAGTCTATTTTACTTTAAATAATTGTATTCAAAGGGTTGTTACTTTGTAATAGTAATCAAAACTTTTTTTAAAACGTTACTCAAAAAACATACATCTTCACCCAAAAAAAAAATATTTTAAAAATAAAGATTTTATTTTTGCTTTAGAAACTGTTTCCAACTTAAAATAAATTTGAAAAGAGCTATAATTATGTAGTAACAAAACATCTTAATAAACTTATTAAGATGTTTAGCACTTAAAAAGAACAGATTTTACTTATTCTCAATTTATTAAATTATTTTGCGTAATAAATCAGTAATAAGGGGATTGATTATATTGTTTGTGAAAATATTTATTAATGCGAGGGGCTAAAACTACTTTTTTGATATAAAATAAGCTCAATTAAAAAAAGCTACTGTAATTCAGTAGCTTTATATTTTTATTCTATATCCTCTAATACAGGAACTGGTCGTTTATTTTCATTTATTGCAACCAAAGTAAAAGTTCCCGTAATTGCTTTTTCTCTACCATCTCTGTACATGCTTTCTACAAAAACTTCTACTTGAACATCTAAACTTGTTCGTCCTACCCTTGAAACTTTACCAATAAATTCTACTAATGTTCCCGCCGGAATAGGTTGTGTAAAATCAATTTTATCACTAGATACCGTTACTAATGGCTTTCTACAAAAACGAGTTGCTGTCATAAAAGCAATTTCATCCATTAAATAAAGAACGGCACCACCAAACATAGTGTTATGATGATTTGTTTGTCCTGGAAAAACGCTTCTAAATACATGAGTTTCAGAATCTATAATTTTTTTTTGAATACGCAGTTCTCTGCTTGTTGTTTTTTCTTCCATACTGAATTTCTAATCATTACTGTTAATTGAAATTTCATAACTCTTATGGAATAGCTTTTTAAATTGGATAATAGCAATGTATAAGCATGCTAAAAATAGCTACTTATTTGTTTTTTACTTCTGGATGGTTACTTCAATCGCGAAAGTTAGGCCATACTTGCTTAGCAAGAAGATTAAAACGGGTAATCTGACTTGTAGTTTTCTGATATGAATACAGATTCTACTTACAGTTGCGCGACAGTTCATGATTTTCACATGATTCCCCAACAATTTAATCCTGAATTGAAAATTTCACAGCAAATATACATACTAAAAGTATTCTTGTGAGAGTAATTTTAAAATTTAGTATTTAAAAACAGCTTTACTAAAAAAAACAGTGAGTTCACCAAAATATTAGCAAACCAATATGTAATCTTACTATTTTTATATTGATTCTTTCAAAGACTGGCAAATTGATGAGAGAAAAAATTGTTGTGAAAAATACATTCGCGTGTATTTTAATGTTGTATTTGTAGCTTATAAAAGTATTAGTGTCTATTTAAAAAGCTATAAAAAGACAAAAAGGATAGTTTTTAGCTATCCTTTTTTTATACTTGATACACAAAAGCATTAATATTCATTCCTGCACCTACTGAAGCAAAAAGTAAATAATCTCCTTTTGTGAAAGAGTGATCTTCTAATTTATTATTACAAATCATATCATACAATGTTGGCAAAGTCGCAACACTGCTATTTCCTAATTTTTGAATATTCATAGGCATTACTCCATTAGGCATTTTTGTATCGTAAAGCTCGTAAAAACGCTTTACAATAGCTTCGTCCATTTTTTCATTTGCTTGATGAATTATTATTTTTTTTATTTGATGAATACTTATTCCACTTTCATCTAAACAACTTTTCATAGCTTGCGGAACATTTATAAGAGCAAATTCATAAATTTTTCTACCTAGCATTTTAATGTAACGCGTATCTCTAGGCTCATCTTTTTTATATGATTCTCCGTAATTGATATAATAAGCTTCATCGTAAGTAAAACTACATGATTTAGTTGCAATAATCCCACCTGCTTCATCTGTTACACTAAAAATAGTTGCTCCAGCTCCATCTGCATAAATCATAGAGTCTCTATCATGCAAATCAATTACACGAGAAAGCGTTTCTGCCCCAATTACTAAACAGTTTTTTGCAATACCTAAAGACATATAAGCATAAGCTTGGATAACTCCTTGTAACCATCCTGGACAACCAAATAAAACGTCGTAAGCCACACAATTTGGATTCTTTATTTGTAAGTTGTGTTTAACTCTTGAAGCTAAACTAGGAACAATATCTGATTGTATTGTTCCATATTGAATGTCACCAAAATTATGAGCAAAAATAATATAATCTATTTCTTCTTTATCTATTTTTGCATTTTCAATAGCCTTTTCAGCAGCAATAGTTCCAATATCAGTTGTAGTAAGATCTTCATTAATGTAACGCCTTTCTTGTATTCCTGTTATTTGTTCTAGCTTTTGTGCAATACGCTCATTAGAGTCTTTTAAAGCTTCGCCTTTTTCGTCCCTAAAATCAAATTGATGAAAATCATTATTTGTTATAACTTGGGTAGGTATATAACTCCCTGAGCCTTTAATCTTAATTGACATAAGTAATCTGAATTAATTAGTTTGCTTAAATTTATTTTTTACAATATTATTTTCGCAAACAATTTGTTTTATTACTTACTAAGTTAAGGGTTATATAACTATAAATGTTTAAAAAAAAGCAAAATTTTAGTTAGTGATAACTTAAATGTTTAAAAATTAAATTATTGAAGTCATCTTGGCTTTTTAGTTTTGTAAAGCTTTTCTGGTCTTATAAAAAGAAAGGCTTGAGTACTAAGTAAAGTTTGAATTGACAAATAACTTAATTGAATCCCTATTTTTAGTTTGTATAAGATAACATTAACTGTCTAATAAAGTTGACTCATTTTCATATTTTTGTACCTTTGTTTTCAATAAAAATAACTGATATGAACGAGAAAACTACATTTGGATTATTATCAACAATAGAAGTACCATATGCATTAAAGCCAATGGGAAGTTGTTGGAGTAAAAAAGGATTGTTGTTAGCAAACTATATTTACACTGATCCTGATGAGGTAAACTCATTTGAATTGGTTTATACTGTTATTGATAATGAGGGGGGTAAGAGCGAAATTGTAGAGTCTGAAGGGATTCTACCAACCTTATTTTTAAATCCAAACGAAGAAAATTTTGTAACTGTATTTACTGAAAAAGATGAGGTAGAGGGACAAAAAATTTTATCAGTACTAAAAAGAAGCACAAAGGCCGATACAGAAAGCTTTTTCTTTTCTGATAGATTAGAAGGTAGATTTGTAGGCTGCACAAAATCCAATGCAATTTTTTATGGAGTGGATATTTGGAAAGATACCAAACAAGATGAGCTTGTTTATGTACATTTTAATGATAATTTGGTAAAAGAGGTAAAAAAGATCGATATACCGTTTCCTAAGGGAAATAAAGTATATGTACATCAAAATGAAATTCATTTAATAACAGAAATAGAAACGGGATGGTTACATCGTCAATTAAACGAAGTAGGTGTTGAGGTGCGCCGTCGTGTTTTAGAATTTGACTTTCCGTTTGTACATGAGGCTTTAAGTTTATCTTTTAATAATAAATCATTCCTATTATGTGAGGAATATGGAGAAATAGGGGTTGTAGAAATTGATGAAGAAGGTAATTGCATGTTTGGTAAACTATATGATTTAGAAGATGAATTTTTTGGAACCTGGCATCCACAACAAATTACACCTACAACTAGTGTTGTACAATTCACTACTGAGTTTGGAAACGGTTGGTTAGTGATTGAAAATGACAACTTGATAGAATTGGTTTATAATAAAAACAAGACAGGCTATGAGAATAAGTTGACGAAAGAAATATTAAATTTAGATGCCAATGATATGGTGTTGTCTTCAATTAGTGCCATTGCCAATAACCAAATAGGTGTAGTTTTTTATCCTAGAAAAGCAAGAAAGGAGGTAAATAATAAGCTCTATATTTTGCAACATACTATCCAAACTATCTCAAATAAAAGTAGTGTCCAAAAAACTGTATAAATGAAAAATAATATCATTTGAATCATTAAAACTAAGTGTAACTTTAAATAAAGGTTGTTGCGTTTTTTGTAAAATAAAGATTGGGTATCGAAATTTTTTTCACTAAATAACTAAAATCTACAATAATGTATACCAGCTGCAGAATAAAACGAAGAAGATATAACAGAATCACGCTAGATGAACTCGTTATATGTCCTTTTGTGTATTTCAAAAGGTCTATCGATCTTATAAAAATTTAGTGAATAACTTTTAATGCATTAGTTAACGAAAAGCTCCATTTATAAAACACACTCCATATATTTATAACCGTGCGATCAATTGTTTGAGGGGGGATAAAATCCTTTTGAAAAATTTGTTTAAATTTATTTTACAGATTTTAATTCTTCGATGAATTGCAAACATCTAACGGTATACTGTCCACAATGAAATACCCGTAAATTATAAAAACTGAGAAGTTAATTTTGTTCTCACTTCTTCAAAAAAAGAAAAACATTTTTCGTTTATTAAATTAATTTAACTCAACTGAATTTAATATTTGTTCTTTTTCCGATATTCGATTGTTATTTAATTAACATTCCATACTTCAAAGTGTTGAAGTTCATGATCTTAAATTGGAATTAGTCTTCATTGTATTTTCTTTTTTATTTAATTTATTTCACTCAATTTGATGTCTTAAAAACTAGATTGATTGGATTTTTTAGCTAAATTAAGTTAAAAAATAATAGGCGTATGTTTAGGTATCTTGTTTATATTAATTACTTTTGGAAAAATGTAAACAATAAGTAATGAACAAAAAGATAATTTTTATTTTCACTATTGCTTCTTTATGGGGTACTAATGTTTTAGCGCAAAATACTATTCTTAGAGCCAAAATAACCAATAGCTATAAAGCAAATGCAATAAAAATAGATGAAAAAACTCAAATTAAACAGGTTTTTCAGCAACAAAATGAAGACGCTTTAAAAGCAGCTATTGAAAATGGCATGCCGTTGGAAGGTATATCGAAAGATGGAAGCTTTTTTAAGCTACAACGTATAGATGAAAAAGGAAATTATATTTATTATACAACAGATAACGCAGGAAGTAGAATTACTGCTCGGGTAAATGATATTGCACCAGGAGGAAGTTTAGGTTTAAATCTTGACGGTTCTGAAATTGTTGTGGGTGTATGGGATGGTGCTTCTGCATTAGCCAGTCATAATGAATTTATGGATGGATCGGTAAGCCGATTAACTATGAAAGAACAGCAACCTAATTTATCAAACTTAACTGTTACTGAATTAAAGACATATGAAGGTGGGCGTTCGCATGCTACTCATGTTTCAGGTACAATTGCAGCAAGAGGAGTAAAGGCCAATGCAAAAGGAATGGCTCCAAAAGCAAAAATAATTAGCTATGATTGGACGAATGATTTTGAAGAAATGGATTTCGAGGCATCAACAAATGGATTATTGGTTTCTAATCATTCTTATGGTATAGCAGCAATTAATGAAAATGGACAGCCACAAGTTTCTGCTGATTATTTTGGGGCATATTTATGGGATGCTTATACATATGATTGGCTTGCAAATGCTTATAAATATTATCAAATAGTTACATCAGCAGGAAATAACCAAACTTATTTTAAGGCATTGAATCCAACAAAAAATGGAACAGATATGTTGTTGGGTACAGCTGTTTCTAAAAATGCAGTTGTTGTTGCGGCAGTTAATCAAGTAACCAATTACGCAG
>CANQRD010000111.1 GCA_947626185.1 uncultured Flavobacterium sp. | reverse complement strand
AATAAATTTTTACTCAACAGAAATCTAAATACTTTAAAGAAACCTATTATTTAAAATGCACAACGGGTTATTTATTAATAAAAATATAAATTATTTCGATGTCTTTTTCCACCAATTAGGTGAAGTATTAATTAGATTATTTAGATTAATAATTTCACCAATAATCGGAGTAATAAGTTGTTGATTTTCTTTTTCTGCAGCTGCACTTACTCGTTCCAAAGGTTCATACCATGAATGGTCAGATAGGGCAAACTTTGCAGAATGTATTGGTAGCAATACTTTGGCATTCAAATCTTTTGCAGCTTGTACAGTTTCTTCAGGCATCATATGTATGTGTTTCCAGCTTTTATTGTATTGTCCGTTTTCTAAAATAGCTAAATCAAACGGACCAAATTTTTCTCCAATTGTTTTAAAATGATTATCATAGCCACTATCTCCACCCAAAAATAATTGATGTGTTGGTGTTTTTAGTACAAAAGAAGTCCATAGTGTGTTGGCGCTCCAAATACTTCTGCCAGAAAAATGCCTTGCTGGTGTTAGTGTTACTTCAAAACCATCGTCTAGATTTACTACATCCCACCAATCTTTTTCAATAATTTGCTCAGGTTTATATCCCCAATGTTCTAAATGAGAACCAACACCTAAAGCAACAATTACTTTTTTTACCTTTGGTTTTAGCTGTTTTAGTGTTTCATAATCCATATGGTCATAATGATCATGTGTGATAAATAAGTAGTCAATAACAGGAAAATCGTTTACAACAACAACGTCCGATCCATTAAACGCTTTTATTCCATTTGGAATAGGTGAAGCACTACCGCTAAAAACTGGATCTACCAAAATGTTTTTTTCAGCTGTTCTAATAAAGTACGAAGAATGCCCAAACCAAACTAAATTGTTGTTGTTTTGTAATAATTTAGACCAATCTACAACTATATTGTCTATCTGTTGTAAGGGTTTGCTTTCTTTTGATTTTTTAAAAAAGAACTCATACAAAACTTTGCTCAACGGCTGGGTGAGTTGAGGCGTATTATTTGTATTTCTAAATTTTCCGTTTTTATATTGTGGTGATGCTTGTATTTTTTTTAGTCGATTGCCTTTTGGTTTTTTTCCAAATAGTGGATGTAACATATACTAAAAGTATTTTTTTATTTTAATGATTTAAAGGTAATCCTTTCGAGTAAAGGAAGATTACAGCTATTCGTTTTTTTAGAAAAACTTTAAGGAAAATAGGCTTTTATATCACTCTAACTATTCTTTTTTAAGAATCTATTTGATTGCGTAGCCAAATAGAAAGAAGTAATTTTGCAAAAAAATAAACTGCTATAGTGATACAGTAAAAAACGCGATATACTATTTAAGTTATCCTTTAAAATGAAAGATAAAAAAACAGCAGTTGCTGCTGCACTTACCTCTATTGTGTGTGTGCAAAGTGGTGCATCTATTGCCAAAAAATTATTTCCAGTATTAGGACCTTCAGGTATGAGTTCGCTTCGTTTAGGGCTTTCTTCATTATTGTTGTTGCTTATTAATAGACCAAACCTAAAGAAGATTTCTAAACAACAATGGCTTATTTGTTTGTGTTATGGCATTAGCATAAGTGGTATGAATTTAATTTTCTACTATTCAATAGAACGTGTGCCTCTTGGATTGGCGGTTACGGTTGAATTTATTGGTCCGCTTTTATTGGCGTTAATGCTTTCAAGAAAATTGTCAGATTTAGCTTGGGCAAGCTTGGCTTGTATTGGCATTTTGCTAATTGTGCCTTGGCAAAACAATAATGTTGATTTAGTAGGACTAGTTATGGCATTTACAGCAGGTTTGTTTTGGGTAGGTTATATTCTGATGGGAAGTAAACTTACAAAACTAATAGACGGTAGAATAGGAGCTACAATAGGAACAAGTATTGCTGCATTAATTGTAGTGCCAATTGGATTTTACAATAATGCTTTTGAACAAATGAGTTGGATGTATTTACTTATTGGATTTTGTGTGGCAATTCTTTCTAGTTCATTGCCATTTACACTAGATCTTTTGGCAATGAAGAAAATTCCACCTAAAAGTTTTAGCATTCTTACAAGTTTACACCCTGCATTTGCCGCTTTAAGTGGATTTATTCTTCTTGGCGAAGTACTAAATATTACGCAATGGATGTCTATTTTATGTGTGGTTTTAGCAAGTATTGGTACTACAATTACTTCCAATAAATATTTATAATTATACATTTATTTTATTTGATAAAAAACAAAACCATCACAATAAACACGTTCAATTACTGCTTGTATTAATGTAGAAAATACTACCTTTGAAATAAATCTCATTAAATAGATTGAAATGATAAATCAAGAAATAAGAAATTTAGAACCCAAAGAAGTTTGGGGGAAATTTGCCGATCTAAATGCAGTTCCTCGTCCTTCTAAAAAAGAAGAAAGAGTAATTGAGTTTATGATCAACTTCGGAAAATCATTAGGGTTAGAAACGATTAAAGATGAAGTAGGAAACGTAATTATTAAAAAACCAGCTACTGCCAATATGGCAAACCGAAAAACGATTGTTATGCAATCGCATTTGGATATGGTTCATCAGAAAAACAACGATACAGATTTTGATTTTGATACACAAGGAATCGAAATGTATGTAGAAGATGGATGGGTACGTGCTAAAGGAACTACTTTAGGAGCAGATAATGGGCTAGGAGTAGCAACTATTATGGCTATTTTAGAAAGTAAAACTATTGAACATCCAGCAATTGAGGCGTTATTTACAATTGATGAAGAAACTGGAATGACAGGTGCAAAAGGTTTAGTTGGTGGATTGCTTGAAGGAGAAATTTTATTAAATTTAGATACCGAAGAAGATACAGAAATTGATATTGGATGTGCTGGAGGAATTGATGTTACAGCTTCTGCAGAATATGATGAGGAAGATGCGCCAGAAGGTTCTGTTGGGTACCGCATTACTGTAAAAGGATTAAACGGAGGACATTCAGGAATGGATATCCATAAAGGTTTAGGTAATGCTAATAAAATAATGAACCGTTTATTGTTTGATGCATTTGATAATTTTGGATTGCAAATAGCAACAATTAAAGGAGGAAGTTTGCGAAATGCAATTCCAAGAGAAAGTGTGGCAACTGTAGTTATTGCAGAAATGTATGATGAAGCATTTGTGTATGATATGACACAAATTGTTGAGGAAATTAAAGCAGAGTTACACACAGTAGATCCTGGTTTAGAAGTAATTTTTGAAAAATTAGACTTAGCAGAACAACCAGCCAAAGTAATGCCTCCAATGGCACAGTATTTCTTTGTTCGTTCAATGTATACTGCACATAATGGAGTATATAAAATGAGTCCGGATTTTGAAGGTTTGGTAGAAGCGTCTAACAATATTGCAAAAGTAGAAGTAGGTAACGGACAATTGTCTGTAAAATGCTTAACTCGTTCTTCTGTAGAATCATCTAAAATGGATGTTGCAAACGGATTAAGAGCTGCTTTTGAATTAATGGGATGCGAAGTTGAATTTTCTGGATCTTATCCAGGGTGGACACCAAATCCAACATCAGAAATTCTAGATGTATTGGTAGATATCTATGAAAAGCAACATAATGAAAAGCCAGACGTTGTGGCTTGTCATGCTGGATTAGAATGTGGTATTTTAGGAACACATTATCCGAATATGGATATGATTTCTTTTGGACCAACAATTAAAGGAGCCCATTCTCCTGCTGAAAGAGCAAATATTGAATCAATGCAAAAATTCTGGAATTTTGTATTAGAAATTTTGAAAAACATTCCTGAAAGGAAATAATTATATATTTACAACTTATTTTTTAATAAATAAAAATAACCTCTTTATCTTAAACGGTAAAGAGGTTATTTCTTACTTTTATGATAAAACATTTTAGCTGAGTTATAAAATTAATCTATATTCGCAGCTAGATATCTTTTTCTATTGCAATAGTACAAAAGATAAAGTGTACTTCCTAAAAGTGGAAAAAATAACAAAATTGTAAAAGCTACAAGTGTCTGTTTATTACTTCTTTTTTCAACTTTGTCTAGTTTTAAAAGCGTAAATATGGTTAATATAATGTTTAGCATAATTAAGCTATACAAGCTGAGGTTTAAAAAGTTGAAAGTATCCATCGACTAGTTTTTTTTAGTAATTATTTTAGTACAATAAATAATGTTACTTAGGCAATCTGTTCCGTTATTTGCTGGATAACAATTTTCCTTTTCTATAGGAAAATAACAGCCGTTTGAACCTAAAATTAAAAATGAATTCTGACTGTAATTCAAGTTTATTTCATAAAGTTTTACAATAAGCCTGTTGTGTTTATTGCTTAGTTGTAAAAAGTATTCGTCATCATGAATTTCTAATACATCAACTTTTGTAAATGGAGTAAAAGGAGATATGTAATTTTTAAAGAAATCATTCAAATCATCTAATAACTCTTTCTTTTTTTTAATTGGCACAATGTTTTTCTGATTTTCATTTTTTTCAATCCGATATAGATTCATTTCTTTAATTGTAAGTGGTCTATAAGTAGGAGTTGGGTTTTGAGCAATTGTCAAGCAAAAAAGAAAAAGAATAAATAATATAAATACTTTTTTCAGAGGTAGGTTGTTTGTTTATTCATATTGGTTTTTTTAAAGTTAATATGTTAAAAATATAAATAAAATTTATAATAAAAAAGTATTTTTTACAGATTTATATTTTAATGTGTTTTAAAAAGAATTTTAAAAGTAGTTTTTTATTATGTGATTAATAAATAATATTATAATAGAATACTTTCTGTGTTAGCTCGATTTATGTACATTTGCTCTTTAATAACAACACACATATGAAATTAAAATATCAAGGAAAAACGAAAGATGTTTTTGATTTAGGACAAAATCAAGTTCTTTTAAAGTTTAAAGATGATGTAACAGGTACTGATGGTGTTTTTGATCCAGGTGCTAATACGGTAGGATTAACAATTGATGGTGCAGGAAAGAGTGGTTTAAAAATGACAACGCACTTTTTTGAAATTTTAAATACGAAAGGAATTCCAACACATTTCATTTCATCTAACATTGACGAGGTATCAATGACTGTAAAAGAAGCAAAAAGTTTTGGGAAAGGCTTAGAGGTTATCTGTAGATATCGTGCTGTGGGTAGTTTCTTTAGACGATATGGTGATTACTGTACAAATGGACAGTTATTAGATAGTTTTGTAGAATTTACAATTAAGGATGATGAAAGAGGAGATCCGACTATTTCTACTGATGCAATGGCAATGTTGAATATTTTGTCTTACGAAGAAAGTACTAAAATTATTGAACTAACAAAAGTAATTTGTAGAGTTGTAAAAGAAGAATTAGCTAAAAAAGAACTAGAGCTGTACGATATAAAATTAGAATTTGGTAGAGATGCAGCTACTAATGATGTTATCTTAATTGATGAGATTTCTGGAGGAAATATGCGTGTTTATTATAAAAACGAGTACGTTTCACCATTAGATTTAGAAAACATATTTCTAAATAACTAAGCGTGATAAATAAGAAAAGCCTTTGAATTTATAAATTCAAAGGCTTTTTTTCAATATAAGGGGATCTATTGAAGTTATTTTTGGTTTTTATTTATTTGCTTGTTAATATTACGTTGAATTATATGGTTAGGTCTTGTCCATCTTGGTTTTTCTCCTAAATCATGGTAGTTTGTTTCTTCACTATCAATACTTTTTCGTTGTGAGTGCTTTTCAAAAGGTTTTTGTGGAATTAATCCTAAATCATTAAAAAGCTGCATATCTTCATTGATATCTGGATTTGGAGTTGTCAGTAGTTTATCTCCAGCAAAGATTGAATTAGCTCCAGCAAAAAAACATAAAGTCTGTCCTTCTTTAGACATATTAGTTCTTCCTGCTGATAGTCTAATTTGAGTGGCTGGTAAAACAATTCTTGTAACCGCTATCATTCTAATCATTTCCCAAATAGATACTGGTTGCTGATTTTCTAGCGGAGTTCCTTCAACGGCTACTAATGAATTAATGGGAACTGATTCTGGCTGAGGAGTCATATTAGCTAGTGTAATAAGCATGTTTGCTCGATCTTCAATGGTTTCGCCCATTCCAATAATTCCACCACTACAAACGGTAATATTTGTTTTTCGAATATTGTTTATTGTTGCCAATCGATCGTCATAACTACGAGTAGAAATAACTTCTTTATAATAATCTTCTGAAGAGTCTAAATTGTGATTATAGGCATATAAACCTGCTTCTGATAGTCTTTGTGCTTGATTTTCGGTTAACATTCCCAAAGTGCAACATACTTCCATGTCTAGCTTGTTTAGCGTTCTTACCATTTCTAACACTTGATCAAATTCTTGGCCATCTTTTACATTTCGCCAAGCAGCTCCCATGCAAACTCTAGAACTACCCCCAGCTTTGGCTTGTAATGCTTTTTCTTTAACTTGATTAATACTCATTAAGCCTTCTGATTGAACATTTGTATGATAGCGAGCAGCTTGTGGACAATATCCGCAGTCTTCAGAGCATCCGCCGGTTTTTATAGAAATTAAGGTAGAAATTTGTACTTTATTAGGATCGTGATGTTCTCTGTGTATTGTAGCTGCTTTATAAAGCAATTCCATAATTGGGCTGTTGTATAATGCAACAATTTCTTGAAGCGACCATTTTTTAGATTTTATCATTTTGTTTGTTTCTTTGTCAGTGATTAAAACAAAGATTAATGATTATTTAATAAAATAATTGGTCCAGATTTTATAAAGTTAGTAGTCCGGATAAAAAAATAGATTAATAAAGCTTTTATTGAGAAATTTGTAATCGAATTGAAAAAAGTTAATATTATGAGAAATATAAACTA
>CANQRD010000110.1 GCA_947626185.1 uncultured Flavobacterium sp. | reverse complement strand
AGTAGTATTTACCAAAATACTAAATCCCAACCATTGATAAGAAGATTGACTAACCATTGTTAAGGGTAAAACCGTTAAACTCCACACCAAAAATAAATCATAAGCATTGGCTCCTGTTTGATATACTTGTCCAAAAACAGCTAACAAAAGACCGATTAATATTGATGTTATTCCCACCCCTAGTTGATTTACAATAGTAGAATATTTATTGCTAATAGAGAAAAAAGTACTGCCTATTAATCCAATAATAACAACGGTAAACTTAAAAAAGCTTGAGAGTTCACTCCAATTAAATGCAAAGAAAAATACAACTCCCGAAACAAATAAACCAACACCGCCAACTAATAAGAAATAGTGTAAGAAATTGCGTTTCTCTTGTGTTGTATAACCACTGTATTCGCTATACAATTGTTTTAATTGATCGTTACTTATAGATGTATAATCTTTTAGTAAAAAGAGTTCATCATTATTTATTTTGGTCGATTTGATATTCATAACTATTTTTTCTACTTTAAACTTAGTAAAAATAATTACACGAATTACTATTAATGTAAAATAATTTTAACAAAAAAACAAATTATTAACCAAAAAAAAATACAAAAAAAGCCATACTAATTAGTATGGCTTTTTTATATTAAAGAAACTGTTAATCTTCATCATCAGCAATTTCTAAGTCTTTTAATGCATCTAATGAATCATCTGCAGGATCTACAAAATCGTCATCCTCATCTTCATCAAAATTTTCAATTCGGTCTGCTAACTTAGTACTTACCTTAACTAAATAAATAGTGTCCTCTGTTCTTACCTCGACAGCCTCAACAGTTTCGTTCTTCAAATTTTTAAAACGAATAATATCTGAATCGTCATAACCATCGGGAAATTTTTCCACTAAAAGTGTTAAAATTTCGTTCGTTAATTTTGCGTAATCAACAATTACTCTCTTCATCTTGTTTCTTTTGCTTTTGCTTTATTTTCAGTTCAAATGTAATAGCTATATCCTAATTAACAAATAAATTGTTGATTAATTTACTGCATTTTTTCTACATTATTATTGTCCTAGAACATACGCAAACACCAATGGAGCAACGATTGTTGCATCTGATTCAATTACGTATTTTGGTGTATCTACGTCTAATTTACCCCAAGTGATTTTTTCATTTGGAACAGCTCCAGAATATGAACCATATGATGTTGTAGAGTCAGAAATTTGACAGAAATATGCCCAGAAAGGAACATCTGTCCACTCTAAATCTTGATACATCATTGGCACAACACAAATAGGGAAATCTCCAGAAATACCTCCTCCAATTTGG
Source organism: uncultured Flavobacterium sp. (assembly GCA_947626185.1). Lineage (GTDB taxonomy): Bacteria > Bacteroidota > Bacteroidia > Flavobacteriales > Flavobacteriaceae > Flavobacterium. The sequence continues at coordinate 5,562 of CANQRD010000110.1, read as the reverse complement.
AAGAATCCAACTCCTTTACCACCAGAATTAGCTCTGTACCATTCTGTTAAATATATCATGTATTCGATACCTGATTTTACAGTATGTACATTTAAATTCCCTTTAATTACGTTTGATGTGAAAATATTCCCACAAGTTGAGTCTTCCCATCCTGGAACAACAATTGGTAAATTCTTTTCAGCAGCAGCTACAATCCAAGAATCTTTTGGATCAATTTCGTAGTATTGCTCTAAAACACCCGAATTTACAACTTGATATAAAAATTCGTGTGGAAAATAACGCTCTCCTTTTGCTTCTGCCGCATGCCATACATCTTCTAAATGTTTTTGTAAACGACGGAATGCTTCTTCTTCTGGTATACAAGTATCCGTTACACGGTTATAGTGATTGTCTAATAATTCTCTTTCTTGCTCAGGGGTTAAATCTCTGTAATTAGGTACTCTTTTATAGTGAGAGTGAGCTACCAAGTTCATTACATCTTCTTCTAAGTTTGCTCCAGTACAAGAAATAAAATGCACTTTATCTTGACGAATCATTTCAGCCAAAGAAATTCCTAATTCTGCAGTACTCATTGCACCACCCATAGAAATTAACATTTTTCCACCTTCTGCTAAGTGCAACTCATATCCTTTTGCAGCATCTACTAATGCAGCTGCATTAAAGTGTCTATATTGATGCTCAATAAACTGACTAATAGGTCCTTTACTCATTTTATTAATCTTTTATATTTTTAATTATTTATTATATCCTAAAATATCTAATACTTGTTCTGCTGTTTGTTGTTCAGAGAACAATTCTGTAGCAATAATACCATTTTCATCCTTATCAATCAAGATATGTTTCGGTTGAGGAATTAAACAGTGATGAATTCCTCCAAATCCACCAATCGTATCTTGATAAGCTCCTGTATTGAAGAAACCAATATACAAAGGTTTTTCTTTATTATATTTTGGTAGATAAATTGCGTTTAAATTTTGTTCTGAGTTATAATAATCATCACTATCACACGTTAATCCGCCTAATAAGATTCGCTCATAAGCATCGTTCCATCTATTAATTGGTAACATGATGAATTTTTTATTAATTGCCCAAGAATCAGGTAAAGTTGTAATAAAAGATGAATCAATCATGTTCCATTTTTCTCTATCATTTTGTTGCTTTTGATACAAAATTTCATAAATAGCTCCACCACTTTCTCCAACTGTATAAGATCCAAATTCTGTAAAAATATGAGGTATATCTACTTCTGCTTCCTCGCATACAATCTTGATTTGATTGATAATTTCATCAACCATATACTGATAATCAAATTCGAATGCTAATGAATCTTTAATTGGAAATCCACCTCCAATATTTAAACTATCTAAAGTTGGACATTCTTTCTTTAAAGTAATATAAACTTTTAAACATTTTACTAATTCGTTCCAGTAATACGCCGTATCTCTAATACCTGTATTAATAAAAAAGTGAAGCATTTTTAGCTCTACTTTGGGATTATCAGCTATTTGTTTTCTATAAAAAGGTAAAATACTTTTATACCCTATTCCTAATCTTGATGTATAAAATTCAAATTTTGGCGACTCTTCTGATGCAATACGAATACCTATTTTAAACTTATCATTTATTTGATCTTGTAATAAGTCTAACTCTTCGTAGTTATCAATGATAGGAATAGTATTTTTGTGCTTATTATTAATAAGATTAGCAATATTCTCAATGTATTGAGAACGTTTAAATCCGTTACAAATTACAAAAGTATCGCTGTTAATTTTACCTGTTTCTAAAAGTTTTTCAACAATATTTACATCAAATGCAGATGATGTTTCAACATGAATATCATTTTTAAAAGCCTCATTTAACACATAAGAAAAATGTGAACTTTTTGTACAATAGCAATAATAATAGTTTGCTTTATACTTATTTTTTTCCATTGCTTTTCTAAACATTTCTTTAGCATTGCTGATATTGTCAGAAATTTTTGGTAAATAAGTAAATTTTAATGGAGATCCATATTTTTCAACTAATCCCATTAAATCTATATTGTGAAATTGTAGATTGTCTTTGTTTAGTTTAAACTCCTCTTGAGGAAAGTAAAAAGTTTGATTGATTAAGTCAACGTATTTAGTGTTCATTTGAAAAGTTAGTTTTATAAATTATAATTTTAATAGTACAAACGGAGGTAATCCGCTTTTCAAACTCGAATATTTGCAAATACAATTGGAAGCCTATGCCTAAATCTAAATGAATTTAGGGCCTCTTTAGAATACTTAATAATTGTATATACAAAATTCACCTTTTGCCAACGAGCAAAACGTTTAATTTTCCTTTGAGAAGAAACACACAATCTAATATGTAAAATATTTATTTTCACGAGCGCAAATGTAATAAAATATTAAAACTAAAAACCTAAAATGATCTTTAAAAAGAATTCTAGTTTAAATAGTCTGAAAAACCACTGATTATCAAATCAGTATCTACTTCATAATCATATATAGAACTGCCAATTTCTGTTAACAAAACCATTCTAATGACTTCTTCTCTATTTTTCTTGTCAAACTTCAACCAATTCAATACTTCTTTTATGTCCTTTTCCTGTAAGTATTCAATCCCATAAATATGTTGAAGTGTTGATTTTATTTCTAAATAACTTTCTTCGGTCAAATTAGCTAATTTTGTTGAAACATAAGCTTCCACAATCATGCCTATTGCTATTGCCTCTCCATGTAATAATCTTTCTTTTGATTTTTCACTTAGAAAATAGCTTTCTACTGCATGTCCTACAGTATGTCCAAAATTGAGTAATTTTCTCATTCCTTTTTCTGTCGGATCTGCTTCTATAACATTGTTTTTTAAAACGACTGAATGATAAATTAAAATTTCAATATCCGAAAAATCGATCTCGGCAATATTTCTTAAATGATTATAATAGTTTTTATCAAGAATCAGACCATGTTTTAGCATTTCTGCATAACCTGATTTTATTTCTCTTGCAGGTAAAGTTTCTAAATAAGTACTATCAATAACAACCATTTTAGGCATAGTAAAAGTTCCTATTCCGTTTTTTACACCATTTAAGTCAACCCCCGTTTTCCCTCCAATAGAAGCATCAACCATTGACAGTAAAGTTGTAGGAACATAAAAACATGGAATTCCTCTCATGTAAATAGATGCTACAAATCCTGCTAAATCAGTTACTACTCCACCGCCAACTGCAATTACAGCGCTATATCGATCAATACCTAAATCAAACATTGCTGATAAAACACCTTCACACGTAATCAATGTTTTAGCCTCTTCACCAGCGTCAAACTCAATAATTTCAAACGGAATATCAGTAGGTAAATGAGCTAAAAAATAAGGAAGACAATTTTCGTTACAATTTGAATCTGTAAGTAGCAGTAGTTTGCTATAATTCTGTTTGTTCAAGTATTCGCCTAAAATAGCGTAGCTTTCCAAACCAAAATAAACAGGATAATTAAGGGTATCTACTTTTATCATCTAATTCTATTTTCCTGTACAAAGTAAACTATAAATATTTGAAATAAAAGCAAAAGAGTAAGTATATTTGTCGAACATTTTTTATCCGAGAATAATGAGAAACTTATTTAACAATACAGAGGTAGCTTTTGCTCTTAAAAGTAATAACGAATTAAAAAGAGCACACTTCTTATTTAAAATGATTAGCAAACCCTTTTTGGTAAAAATGGGATCGGGACTTGCTAATTTTGCTATCAAAACACATTTACCTGTAAATGGCTTAATAAGAGCTACTGTTTTTGATCATTTTTGTGGTGGTATCAATGAAGAAGATTGCTTAAGCGTAGTAGACAAAATGTATGCTAAAGGCAAAGTTTCTTCGGTTTTAGATTACTCTGTTGAAGGAAAAGAAACAGAAAAGCAATTTGACATTGCCTTAAACATGACAATAAAAACGATTGAAATTGCAAAAGTAAGACCAGAAGCAATTCCATTTGCTGTATTTAAACCAACTGGTTTTGGTCGTTTTGATTTATTTGTAAAAAAAGGTAAAGGAGAAAAATTTACACCTGAAGAGGAAAAAGAATGGGAACGAGTTGTTTACCGTTTTAATATGGCTTGTAAATTTGCGCATGATAAAGATGTTTTACTTTTAATAGATGCAGAACACAGCTGGATGCAGGATGCTGCTGATGAAATTGTGCTAGACATGATGCGCAAATACAACAAAGAAAAAGCAATTGTTTATAATACAGCTCAAATGTATCGTTGGGATCGTTTACAATTTTTAAAAGATCTATACGAAATTGCTAAAACCGAAGGTTTTCACGTTGGTATGAAAGTAGTTCGTGGGGCTTATATGGAAATTGAAAGACAACGTGCTACAGAAAAGGGTTACAAAGATCCAATATGTGTTGATAAAACTGCTACGGACATCAACTACGATAAGGGAATTGCCTTTATGATAGATCATATTGACAATATGGCTATTTTTGCTGGTACTCACAATGAAAAAAGCTCGTATTTATTAATGGAATTAATGGAAAAACACGGAATTTCTCATAATAACAAACGCGTATTTTTTGGTCAACTTTACGGAATGAGTGATAATATTAGCTTCAACCTAGCAAAAGCAAATTATCATGTGGCTAAATACTTGCCTTTCGGACCAGTTAAAGATGTAATTCCTTATTTAATTCGCCGTGCACAAGAAAACACTTCAGTAAAAGGACAAACTAATCGTGAGTTAGACTTAATTGAAACTGAAATGAAAAGAAGAAAAATATAATTAAACTTCACTTTAGAATTTAATATAGAAGACCGATTGTATAAATCGGTCTTTTTTTGTTTATCTCATAATAGATCAAACCTTCAACACTTTTATATAATTTTTTATCATTTTTCAAATAGTTTAATTACAAAATATTAAGTTAATTTTACAAAAAATAAATACAAAAAAAATGAGAAAAATTTTATTATTACTTTTTTTAAGTACAAGTATTATTACTTATGCCAAAGATCTTACTGCTACTTTATATTTAAAAAATGGAAGTACAAAAACCGGATCTGTTAAATATCCAGAACCTGCAGATACAACAATTAGTTTTAAATCAGACAAAAAAGAAAAAATAAGTGCGGATCAGATTAGTAAAATTGTATTTACTGATAAAAAAGGTAATAATATTGAACTAGAACGTTTTTATACTTCACGACCAAAAGTTTTTAAAACATCTGAATTTGTAAAATCTAAAAACAAAGAATGGGTAGAAATTATTTACAATAAATCACAAAAAATTGGTGTACAAACAATTACAAATACTTCACAAAATGGAAATAGTGTAAGTCGTGATACATTTACTTACTATTATTATGGCAATAATAATAGTGATGAATTAGTAATGGGGAATTTTTTGCCAAATGGAATGAGTATTGCTATTGGTAAAAACAAAAGTGTATATAATATGGCAAGTATAGTATTTTTAAATTGCCCATCAATTTTAAGCAAAATAAATGAAACTGAATTTAAACACAAAACTACTACTGATCAATTAATTGAAATTTTTGATACAACTGAATGTAATTAAA
>CANQRD010000109.1 GCA_947626185.1 uncultured Flavobacterium sp. | reverse complement strand
GGAATATTTTTTCCATTTTCATCGAAAATACTAGTCATGCCGATTTTTTTACCAATTAACCCAGACATAAATATTTAATTAAATTATTTAACTTATTGAAAGAATTAAGTATTGGACGATCCAATACTTAATCCCTTACATTTTATTTTCTATTTTGATATTCTTAGATCAAGAAATTATCACACTTTAATCTCTACTTCTACTCCACTTGGTAACTCTAATTTCATTAAAGCATCAATTGTTTTAGAAGATGAAGAATAAATATCTAATAATCTTTTATAAGAACTTACTTCAAACTGCTCTCTTGCTTTTTTATTCACGTGTGGTGAACGTAAAACAGTAAAGATTTTTTTGTGAGTTGGTAATGGAATTGGTCCAGTCACAACTGCCCCTGTACTTTTTACAGTTTTTACAATCTTCTCAGCTGATTTATCAACCAACATATGATCGTAAGATTTTAATTTTATTCTGATTTTTTGACTCATTTCTCTAATAATTAAGCGTTTCCTTTTGCTTTAGTGATTACAGCTTCTGAAATATTTGATGGTGTTTCAGAGTAGTGAGAGAACTCCATAGTTGAAGTAGCTCTACCAGATGATAATGTTCTTAATGTAGTAACATATCCAAACATTTCCGATAATGGCACAGATGCTTTAACAACTTTAGCTCCATTTCTATCATCCATACTATTGATTTGTCCACGACGACGGTTCAAATCACCAACGATATCACCCATATTTTCTTCAGGAGTCAACACTTCTAATTTCATGATTGGCTCAAGGATTACAGCACCAGCAGCTTTAGCAGCAGCTTTATAACCCATTTTCGCTGCTAATTCGAAAGACAATGCATCCGAGTCAACCGCATGATAAGAACCATCTGTTAAAGTAACCTTCATTGAATCCATTTCGAATCCAGCTAAAGGCCCTTGCTTCATTGCCTCTCTAAACCCTTTCTCTACAGAAGGGATATATTCTTTAGGAACGTTACCACCTTTAACCTCGTTAACGAATTGCAAACCTACGAATGGTTTTCCGTCAACTTCATCAGCAGGACCAATAGTAAACACGATATCTGCGAATTTACCACGACCTCCAGATTGTTTCTTATAAGCCTCTCTATGATTAGCTGTACGTGTAAGAGTTTCTTTATATTCAACTTGAGGCTCACCTTGGTTAACTTCAACTTTGAATTCACGCTTCATACGATCAATTAAAACATCTAAGTGCAACTCTCCCATTCCTGAAATAACAGTTTGTCCAGAAGCAGCATCAGTTTTAACTGTAAACGTAGGATCTTCTTCAGATAATTTAGCTAACGCAATCCCCATTTTATCCATATCTGCTTTTGTTTTTGGTTCGATAGCGATACCAATAACTGGATCTGGGAATATCATACTTTCTAACACAATTGGATGTTTTTCATCACATAATGTATCTCCAGTTTTGATATCTTTAAAACCTACAGCAGCTCCAATATCTCCAGCCTCAATATATTCGATTGGATTTTGTTTATTAGCGTGCATTTGGTAAATACGAGAAATACGCTCTTTATTTCCAGAACGAGTATTCAATACATAAGAACCTGCATCTAAGTGACCAGAATAAGTTCTGAAGAAAGCCAAACGCCCAACGTAAGGATCTGTAGCAATCTTAAATGCTAAAGCAGCAAATGGATCAGTTACAGATGGTTTACGAGTAATTGGCTCTTCTGTATTAGGATCTGTTCCTTCGATTGCTTCCTTATCCATTGGAGAAGGTAAGTAACGACAAACAGCATCCAACATAAATTGAACTCCTTTATTTTTGAAAGATGAACCACAACTCATTGGAATAATACTCATATCTAATGTAGCAGCACGTAATGCTTTATGGATTTCATCCTCAGTAATAGAGTTCTCATCTTCCATATACTTCTCTAAAAGAGTTTCGTCATACGCAGCGATTTCCTCGATTAATTGACCTCTGTATTGTTTTACATCATCAACCATATCAGCTGGGATTTCAACAACATCAAAAGTTGAACCATGATTTTCATCATGCCATACGATTGCACGGTTTTTCACCAAGTCAACGATTCCTTTGAAATCAGCCTCATCACCAATTGGCAAAACAATTGGCACTGCGTTTGATTTCAACATATCTTTAACTTGCTGACAAACTGCTAAGAAGTTAGCTCCTTGACGGTCCATTTTATTAACGAACCCCATACGAGGAACCTTATAATTATCAGCTAATCTCCAGTTAGTTTCAGATTGTGGCTCAACACCATCAACTGCACTAAATAAGAATACTAATCCATCTAATACACGTAAAGAACGATTCACCTCAACTGTAAAGTCAACGTGACCTGGAGTATCAATAATATTAAAGTGGTACTCCATAGATTCAGCAATCTTCTCTCCTTGTTTTGTTGGGAAATTCCAAGTACAAGTAGTCGCTGCTGATTGAATAGTAATACCTCTTTCCGCTTCTTGCTCCATCCAGTCCATTGTAGAAGAACCTTCGTGAGTTTCTCCCATTTTATGGTTTTTACCAGTATAGAACAAAATACGTTCTGTAGTAGTTGTTTTACCAGCATCGATGTGAGCAGCGATACCAATATTTCTTGTATATTTTAAATCTCTTGCCATTGTATATTTTTTCTGTATGGATTAAAATCTAAAGTGAGAGAACGCTTTATTAGCCTCAGCCATTTTATGCGTATCCATTCTCTTTTTAACTGCAGCACCTTCTTCTTTAGCCGCAGCTAAAATTTCAGAAGCTAATTTTGCAGCCATAGACTTCTCATTTCTTCTTCTCGCATACAAAATCATCCACTTCATTGCCATAGAAATCTTTCTATCTGGACGAATTTGCATTGGAATTTGGAATGTTGCTCCTCCAACACGACGAGAACGAACCTCTACGTGCGGCATAACATTAGTTAACGCATCCTTCCATACTTCTAACGAAGTTTTTTCTTCGTCTTGTTTTTTCTCTTCAACGATAGCTAAAGCATCATAAAATACTTTAAAAGCCGTAGATTTTTTACCATCCCACATTAAGTTATTCACAAAACGCGTCACTAATTGATCATTAAATTTAGGATCTGGTAAAAGAGGTCTCTTTTTCGCCTGTCTTTTTCTCATGTCTTTTTCTTAAAAGTTTTTTAAACTATTACTTTTTTGCATCTTTAGGGCGTTTTGCACCGTATTTAGATCTTCTTTGAGTTCTACCGTTTACTCCAGCAGTATCCAAAGCACCACGTACAATATGGTATCTAACACCTGGCAAATCTTTTACCCTTCCACCTCTAACTAATACTATCGAGTGCTCTTGTAAATTGTGTCCTTCTCCTGGGATGTAAGCGTTTACCTCATTACCATTTGTCAAACGCACACGCGCTACTTTACGCATCGCAGAGTTTGGCTTTTTAGGTGTAGTAGTATAAACACGCGTACAAACTCCTCTTCTTTGAGGACAAGAATCCAAAGCAACCGATTTACTCTTCTTAGTTAATTGGGTTCTCCCTGTTCTTACTAATTGTTGAATTGTTGGCATAATGTTTATTAATAATTTCTACAATATATTATTCCGCACTATATACGGGGTTGCAAATGTATAAACAAATTTTGTTTTATCAAAAGCTAATTGATTAATTTTCAATGAAAAATTTTATTTTTATTCTTTAACCCTCAGCTTCTTAGTTTTTTTATTTACTTTACATTTCTATTTATTATATAAGGTGCAGAAATTTTTACTTTCACTTTTACTGCTAATTGGGGCTATTACTTTTTCTGTAGCCCAAGATCAATCATTTTACTTAAAGTTACTGAGTAAAGATACAGAAGAACAAAAAATATTGAATTCTTTCGCTCCTACATCTAATTATAAGTTAGATACTGCAAAGCAAACGATTAATCTTATTAATGAATTGCTATATAAAGAAGGATATCTTGCTTTACAAACATTTTCGTCAGTTGAAGCTGATACCATTTTTTATCATTATACTTTAAATACAAAAATTAAATATGCTGTTGTATCAAATGAATTACTAACTCCATCAGAAATGGAGTTGTTGAAATTGCAAAAAACAAACCATAATTTCAACTTTAAGGACTTGGATTCATCTTTAAAAAAATATACTCAATTATTAGATAAAAAAGGACTAGGTACATCGAGCGTTGCGTTAGTAAAACACCAAATTAAATCAGACACTCTGTTTTGTGCGTTACAAGTAACCTTAAAACAATCGAGGGTTTTGAACCAGGTTATAATTGTTTCAGAGCAAAAATTACCCGAATCAATTATACAACAAAGTACCAAGCGATATATAAATCGTCCGTATTCTGAAGAACTAATAGAAGAAGTAGCAAATACTGTGAACGATTTAGATTTTGTAACTACTTACAAAACACCTGAAACTTTATTTACTGAAACAAGTACTTCTGTTTATTTATATTTAAATAAGCGAAAAACTAATAGTTTTGATGGATTTGGTGGATTTTATACTGATAAAGAAAATAAAGTTAATCTAACAGGTCAATTAAACTTAGAACTCAACAATGTTTTTAATGCTGGCGAATCTTTACTTATAAATTGGCAAAGCAATGCGGATAAGCAAACACAATTGGACTTGGCTGGTTCGTTTATTTATTTATTTAAAACTCCGATAAACTTAGATGTAAATTTAAACATTCAAAAGCAAGACACTACTTTTCAAAATACCAGATTTAATTTAAAAGCAGGATATTCTCTTTCTTATCATCAAAAAATACAATTGGGTTATTTAAGCAATAGTTCGGCAACAAATTCTAATGTACCAACTATACAAAATTATACAGGTTATTTTTATAGCTTAAATTATTCACTTTTAAAGAAGAGAAACAACTTACTTGCTTTCCCTATTAATTATCAGATATTACTTTATTTAGGTACAGGTAAGCGAACATCTGAAACAGAAGCAACAATACAGCAAGAATTAATTGAAATAGAACTTTCGAAGAATTTTAAAATTAATGATTTTAACTATTTCTATGTTCGTTGGCAATATCATTCATTACTTAGTTCAAATTACTTTACAAACGAACTTTTTAGATTTGGTGGAAATCAATCATTAAGAGGTTTTCAGGAAAATAGCTTACTTGCTAACGAATATCATTTAATAAATACCGAATATCGTTTGATCCTACATCCTAGTTTTTACCTAAACACACTATTTGATTATGCTATACAAAACAATAAACTAATGCAACAAAACAACAAGTTATATAGTTTTGGATTCGGATTGGGACTTTTAACGAAATCAAATCATTTTAAATTATCGTTTGCCAATGGAAAACAGCCTAATGCTCCCCTATCGTTTGACAATACAATGATTCATATTAGTTTTAAGACTTTGTTTTAAGCTCAGTTTGTAATTTGGAAACAAATACCATACAATCATTTTTCTTTTTATCAGAAATAGATAAATACAACTTCTTATCTACAGTTTGAACTTCTAAAAACATTCCATCATTAAATACAAAAGCTTCGCCATTTTTATTTTTTCTGTTGCCCCAACCCCCAAATTTTGTTGTATAATCTAAAGACACGATACTTAATTTCTCAATATCATACATTGGTATAGTATTTTGCTTTTTGGAAAATCCATCTAAGGTATAGTGCAATCCGTCAGTTGACAACTCAAAATTAAATCTTACCTTATACATATAATAAGCGCTAGCTAGCAAAACCAATTCTACAACACCAAAAAAATAAACTAACATTTTATCTGTTGCGTAATAATACATAAGAACTGGGAAAACAAGTAACGAAAAAACCATTCCATATAAAGCTATAGAAGGATATCCGGTTGAATCAGAAAATGTAGTTTCGGTCATAGAATTACCAAAAAGTTATTCTCAAAAATAGATTAAAATAAAACATTATTCAACTAAAAAAATTCTTTTCTATTCCATTTATTGATAACTAAAAAAACCGATTGAGTTTATAAAATAATCTCTAACTTTGCCGCATGGAACTAGACAATCAAATTTTTGGTATTCGTGCTATAATCGAAGCGGTTGAAGCAGGAAAAGATATAGATAAAGTATTTATTCAGAAAGATGCTCAAGGTGAGTTAATGAATGAATTACTAAAACTTTTAAAAAGAAATAACATCAATTTTTCTTACGTTCCTGTTGAAAAATTGAATCGCTTAACAAGTAAAAATCACCAAGGTGCAGTAGCTAATATTTCGCCTATAAGCTTTGTATCATTAGAAACATTAGTTGAAGGTGTTTTAGAAAAAAAAGAAAAACCATTATTCATTATTTTAGATCAAATTTCAGACGCAAGAAATTTTGGTGCAATTATACGTACAGCGGTTTGTTGTGGTGCAGACGGAATTATTATTGCTAAAAATGGTGCAGCACCTGTAAATGGAGATACGGTAAAAACATCTGCTGGAGCAGTTTTTAATATTCCTATTTGTAAAGTAGATCATATTAAAGATGCTGTATTTTATTTACAAGGTTCTGGAGTAATGACGATTGGTGCTACGGAAAAAGCAGAAAAAGAAATTTACGATGTAGAATTAAATGTTCCGGTTGCCATTATTATGGGAAGTGAAGATAAAGGAATCAATCCATCAGTATTAAAAGTTATTGACGAAAAAGCAAAACTACCAATGTTTAGCTCAATCGATTCATTAAACGTGTCTGTTGCTTGTGGTGCGTTTTTGTATGAAATTGTACGTCAAAGAAGATAATTGCTAAATAGCATAAAATTAAAAGTCCCGAGAGAGAAATTTCTTCGGGACTTTTTTATTAGTTTTTTACATCAAAATAATCTTGCGTTACGGGCAACGTACTCCTATACGGATACCATTCTTGCACAAGATGTAATTTTACTTGTTC
>CANQRD010000108.1 GCA_947626185.1 uncultured Flavobacterium sp. | reverse complement strand
GCATTCATCGACTTTTGCCCCATATAAGGTGGATTTGCTACTACAGCTGTATATTTTTTACTTAAAGTAAGCGCTACTTCTACATAAGTTTTTAAGGTTTCCCAAACACTTTGTTGTTCTAAATTTAAACTACCTTGTTTCGCTTTGGTATTCCAATTGTAATAAGTAGCAATTAATACCTCACGAGCTTCATTACTTAGGTATAACTTTAATGCAGAACCTAAATTTTTTCCTTCTCTTAAACTTTCAAACGCTTTGTATATCTCGGCTACATGTTGGTTTTGTGTGAGCATAGCCACATCTTCTGATATAAAACTTCTTTTTTCAGGAAAAGCATAAACATGAGGTATTACCTCTAAAGGATTATTAATTAATTCAAAACCTTGTGACGCATCTACTTCTTTTAATTGTTGAGCTGCTTTAAGTAATACCGCAAAACGTGCTAATTGCATGGCACGATCGTCTATATCCAAGCCAAACAAATTGTTTTTCAAGATGCTTTCGATGGCGTTCTTTGCAGTATATCCTTGCTCTCTGTACATTTTGTACAGCCATTCAAAACCTACTACTAAAATATGCCCCGATCCACAAGCTGGATCAATTAACGTAAGTTGAGTAATATCTTCGATTAATGCCGCTTTACTATCCGAATCATTTTCTACCAGATACTTCATTTGGTCTTTTAAATCAGAATCTTCCTCAAAATCCAAATAAATTTTACCTACGGTATTTTCCACCATATAGTTGACGATCCATCTCGGTGTAAAAATTTGTGTAGCCGCAGGAATGTCCTCTGGGCGAGCCTTCTTTTTAGCTTTAAACCCTTTAAAAACTTCGTCTTTCTTATCCGAAATATAAAATTGGTACAACCAACCAATCAATTCTACTTCTTTAAAATCCTCATTAGAAATCTCGGTATTCAATGCTACCACAAAACCATTAGTACTCAATAAATTTTGAGGAATAAGGATCTCTGTATAATCGTTTACTTTACCAAAAACTTGTTTTAGCAAAGGATGTTGGTTGCAAAAATTGGTTATAAGAATACCAAATGCTAATTCTTCATTGTTTTGCAAAAGGGCATTTTGCAAATTGCTTTTTAATAAAGTATGTGTTACTTGATGGCTTCCTGCCTTTGCGTTTTGAAGAATTACAGGAGTTTGACTCCCATCTACGAAACGTAATACAGGCTCTATAAAGCCATTTTCTTCTAACACTTTAATAGCAACCAAACGGTTAAACCAGGTATAAGCTGCTTCTTCGGCAATGTCTTTAAAAGCCTCTTTATGCGCAGTAACTTTTTCTTTTAACTCTTGCCATTTATTTATTACAGTAGTATCATCAAAAACTTCGCCACGGTATCTATATCCACCTTGAGTAGAGGTTGGTTCTGCTGTTAATTCACCTTTATTACTAAACCCCCAATATAGTATTTGTTTGGCTACAGCATCTACCAATGTGGTACGAGCTGCTTTTGCAAACGATTTTAAACTGTTTGTATTCATTATTTCAAGAAAATTTTACCGTTTTTACCTAGTTCAACCATTAATTTATTGCGAAGCGTTTCAATTAAATTATCTACTTCGTCTGCATTAGAAAGTGTTTTTCCTGCGATAGCAGTAGATATATTTACCGTTTGAATTTTCTTATCTACATAAGTTTCTCCTTTTTCTGCTGCAATTTTTTTAGATTTTAATTCTTCTAAAATCTTTAAATTGTCTAATTTAAAATCAGATGCCTTAAGCTCTGAAATTTCAAGATCATTTACATTATTTAACTTTTGTAATCGGTCAATAACAGTCAATCGGTCACTTATTACATGAGCATCCGTTATTTCTAATTCTGTTTTCTTTGCTTCTAATTCTTCGAAAACCTCATTATAGAGTGCAATAACTGATTCTTTTAAACTATTGATTCGATCATCAACAGCCTGTTTAATTTTTTTATTTGTTTTGCGAATGATTGGGTAGCGATCACCTGGCGTATCATCTAACTGAAAATAAGAAAATAGCTCTTGTACATCAGTATCTAAATCAAGCTTTTCTATATTATGTTTATTATTGAAAACATAATTTTTTATTTCTAAATAAGAATCAAAATTATTATCAATAAACTCTTTCGTTACCATGTAAGCATCTCGTAATCCTTTTAATTGAGCTTGTTTTTCAACGACTAAACTCATTAATTTTTCATTACTACGTGTATCATATATTTCACGTAAAGTTGAATGATAATTAGATAAATGTTTTGAAAATGGATATCCTGAAAATTCTTCTTTATAACGATTTACTTCTGTTAAAATATGAGTTAGTGCACCTTTAAAACTTTCGATTATTTCATTAACCTCTGAATGAGAAGAAAATGAAATTGTTATGAAAACATCTTTAATCGCATTTTTAAAAGCTGTAACTTCTTCTACATTATATGCTTTAATTTTTTTAATCAATAAAGCCTCTCTACTTCTACTATTTACAGCAACATTAAAATAATCTTTCAACTCTAATGCTTCATTTTGATATTCTAACTGGCGATGCTTTTTATGAGCCAAATCAAATACAATTTGTGCAGTAGCTAAATCCCTCCATCCGTAAGGTGCTTTTTCAAATATTTTAATAAGTTCAGCCAAACTCACTTCATCACCTAGAAGTGTAATTTTATTATTCACTTCGATCTCCGCTAAATTTAATTCGGTATCGGTAGTGGTTTGTAAAACAGATCGTTGAATATGCGTTTGTAAATCATTATTAGAATGTGCTAAACTATCGCTCCAACCATGATTTTTATATAATGATTTGATATGGTATTGTACCATATCTTGATAACGTTGCGTTGGATTAGCACTAGCAATCTCATTTGCGTCAATAACATTTTGGTTTGTAATAAAAGATGTTTGGGCAAACAATTTTTCAAATCGAATGATTAAATCTTTTAAAAGTACCGTATTTCTAGCATTAAACTCTTCTAAAGTTTTTGCACGAGATCCTGTAGCCGTAGATCTATTATCTGCTAAATATTTTGCAGTTTTACAATATGTAAAGAAATCCTTTTTAAAATCTGGGTACTGATGAAACCATTCGTTAATATTAATACAAAGTTCATTAGAAGCTACTTGCATTGCCATTTGGTTAATATCAGTAGCTTCAAAAACTAAAAATTTTATTTTAAAAGCATCCCCGTTTACTAATATTTTATCATCAATGGCAACTTCTGCTTTAACTGTTCGATTTCCTAAATTGATAGCAGCATCTGGCTTAATAGACTTTTGAATAATATTATTATAAAAATATTCTAAACGTGTATTAATATTTACATCAGCATCTGATATTGCATTGGCAACTTTAATTCCTTCATCATCTAAAAACTTGTATTTTCCTTCAGATACTTGTATGATGTTTTTATCAACCAAAATATCTAAAACCTTTTGTACTTTTTCTTGAAGATTTTGTTTTACTTCATTAACATCATTAATTAATAATAAAGTAATATTCTCTACTGTTGCAGGAAGGTTCACACTTGTGTCTTCTGCTAAATTTGAAATCATAAACAAAACCTTAATCACACGGTTTGCAAATGGCTTTAAATCTGTTTCAATAGTAATTTGAAATGCTTTATTTAAAATAGAGTTTGCTGCATGGGTTAAATTTTTGTTGAATTGGTCATTGAAAAAATTATCAAAAGAAATAAAATATCCAACTTCTTGATCTTTCTGCTTTTCAGCGGTGTAATGCGTAATTCCTAATATTGCACGCTCTGTATTTTTTACTCCTTCACCAACAAACCCAACTGTACTAAATGCTTGAAATACATCAGAAATTAAACGGAATTGATAAGGTACAAAAGGATAGACAAGATAAAACTCATCACTATTTTTAAAGTTATTATAAAGATCATGATCGAAAACAAATTGATTTTCAATTGCTCCCTTATTATCTTTATAGAAGGGGACCAAATTCTTCAAACCTTCTTCATTCTTTTCTAAAACACGTTTTTGCGTAATATAAGCTGCATCCTGAGAATCTAAGGAAATCATGGTTTCGAAGCGTCCCATAATTTTACCAAAATCTTCAGATTTTTTATCTGTATTATTGATTAGATTTTTAAGGTCTTGTTGAGCAGTACATACAATCCATACTTTGTTTCCAATTTTTGAACCAACTTCTTCAACAATCGTTTGAAGGTTCAATAATAAATCAGTATTTGAGCCAATATATTGAGATACTTCATCCATTAAAAATATTAATTTAAAGTTGTCTTCTTGTTGGTCAACATACTCCTTTATCTCTTGTATAAACTCATCAATTCTATAATCTTGATCGTCTTTTATAGCATTTCTTAAAGCCTCCTTATCAATTGTATTATCCAATTCATAAGCTATATCAATAACTTTAGCCAAACGCATTCTTATGATATCTCGAATCTTTGCGTCTGTCCATTGCTCTTTAATTTCTTCTTTTATTTTTGATTTAAATTGATCAAACAATCCCATTTGATCGAAATGTTTTTCAATTAATAATGCTATCGCAATATTTGAAGTGTTGTACCCTCTTTTTGCATTTAATTGATTAAACAAAATACGTGTGATTGTATTGTTGTTCTTAACCGTCCCAGATACAGCATCAACATTAAAAATGATTTCATTAATATTAGTCTTATCTAATATATTTTGTATTAACTGTACATTAGATAAAGTTACCTCTGATAAATCATCTAGTTTTAAATTAGCAATGGCATTTTTATATCTCTCAAATGCTAATTCTCGAGTATTACTATTTAAACAGTAAAATAAATATTTAATAAAATGCGATTTACCACTTCCATAATAACCAGAAACCCAAACTCCGGTTTTACCTTCTTTTTTTTGAGAGATGGCATTAAGAAATTTATAAATATTGGTTACAATATCTGTTGTAAAAACATATTCATTAATTTCTTGTTCAATTCTATTTTCTTCTAATTCACTAACTACAACTGCTGGGTTTATGTGTCGTGTGATGTCTTTATCGTAGATGTATTTTAATTTCATGTTTTATAGTAGTTGGTTTAAATGGTTTGCTCTATATAAATTGTCATCATTAAATTCACCGAAAAGAGAGTAATTTGCCATTGTAAATGACCCTGGGTAAAAGACAATAAGTTTATGATTTTTAATATGCTTTTCTGTATTTTTTAAAAAATGTGATACTCTCAAATAAGGAAATATCGATCCAAATCCATATACTAACAAATAGACTTTAGCATCATCCTTTGATTCAAAATAATTACTTATTTTATTACCTAAATAATCAATGAATTCTCCTTGATCCTGTGCCTTTTCTTTTAAATATTCCGATGCTTCTTGAACATCAGATTCTTCAAGTTCTAGAATTTCATCAATTAATGATCTTCCTGCAAAAGACTGATTTTTCAAAAATTCAATAAACTCGTAAAAAACATTAATTACTAGGCAGTTTAAGCTATTAGATGGACGTTTTAATTGCTCATTTAACGTGTTGATTTGTTTTCTTATTTCATATTCCTCTTTGGGATCATAAGTATAGATATAAGCTGGAAAAAACAACAAACCTGTATTTGGATCTTTAAAAGCTTCATCTGACAGCAATGAAAATATTTGTTCTATTTTATTTGAAATCATAACTAATTTAAACTTTTACCATTAACTAAAATACAGTCTAAAAACCATATATCTTTTTGTTGATTCAATAAATCAATTAATCTATCAGAAGGCTTTATAGGTTGAATAATACCATCTTTATACATTCCTAAATCTTTAAATATTTTAATAGCTATTTGTGATAACTTATAATGTGTTCCCTCAGAAATAGAATTCAGTTGCTCTTCACTTAACTTGTTTGCTAAAAAATATTTAAAATCATAAGTACTCAATTCATTATCAAAATTAATCCACTTTTTATATACAACTTCTAAACAAAACTCTGTAATTATGTTATATAACTTGCATATAGATAGGAATAAAATTATTTTTTGATCCGTTTCATTTGTATCATTGAAAAAAGTAATATAAGAAGTATTTAATTTTTTTAATCTTCTATCAATTTCATTCTTCAATCTTTTTCTAGATGATTCAGAATTTGTTTTTAACACATCACTGTTTAAGATAAAATCTCCTTCAAAATACTTTTCTAAATCAGTAACAGAGTTGATTAAGATTTTAGATTCTTCATATAGTAAAGCCCCACCTGTAAAACTTAAGGAGTAATTCATTTTATATTCTTTGATGAGTTCAACAATTCTATTATATCAACGTCTAAGTGCTTAGCAATTTCTAGCAAAGTTTCCATCGAAGGTTGAACTTCATTTGTACACCATCTTGAAACAGTTACTTCGCTTTTACCTAACTTTTCTGCCAACCATTTGTTGGTTCTACCACATTCAACCAGCTTAAGCTTTATCTTATTGATTTTCATCTTGTGTTATTACTTTAACATTTGGTGTTAAATATATAACTAAAAATGAATATTTAAAATAATATAAAAATGATTTTTACTACTAAAAATTATATTCTTTACATATTAACTCAAAAGGTATTTCCTTTAAATGATATAAATTTTTACTTGATATTGGAAATGCATATTCATCTTGAAAACAAATCACTGTTAAAGCAGAACAATCTTTATCTAAATCCTTAAAAGGTTTAAAAATCATTAATTCTAAAATAATACAAAACTCCGGAAAATTATCATCTTCATTGACACGAGGATCTACAATAAAACTATAATCTCTATAGAACACACGTTTAGCGCGTTGCTTTATATCGTAAGCATCCCTTTAGATTTGCTAAATGTAAAGGGGTGGATATAGCCGATTAGCCTGCGCAATATTATCCAGCAAAAAAGTCCATAAAAAAAAGCTTCTATTTATCCCAAGACAAATAG
>CANQRD010000107.1 GCA_947626185.1 uncultured Flavobacterium sp. | reverse complement strand
ACGGCTGTAAAGTCTTTATTTACAACCGTTTTACCTATTTTTAATCTTTGATGTATTTTTACTGAAACTTTATTTTATACTATTTAAAAAGATAAACGGATAATTTTATCTAAATGTTTTTTATCGATATGATCTGGAGCTTCATCATAAAGTTCTTGTTTCAATAAACTAACAATTTCAAAAAAATCAGTAGATAAAATTTTGTAGTAAATTTCAAAATCCTTCTCTTGTTTATTCTCAATTTGTTTCATTTTTCTATTTTCAATCATTAGATTACTAACACAAACTAGTATTTTATCAAAAGTAGCAGATGAAGTATGCATTTGTAGATAACCAAATTCAAACAGTAAATCTTGTAAATTGTTCACCTCTTTTTCCAAATTCTTATCAGGACTTAGGTGTAATGTGAGTTTTTCTTTTTGTAGAATGGTATTCATTTGAGTTAAAAAATGAAAAAAAACTTCTTGTTTTTTCTCAAATACCATAATATGTCGCTGCTTTGATTCTTCATTTTTTGTTTGTCCATGTAGTAACAAAACAGTAATAATTGAAGTAATAACCACTCCAAGTAAAGTACCAAAAAATTGACCAGGCAAAGAGCTCAATTCAAAAATTTCAAAAGTTACAGCAGTTACTAAAAAAATAATGGTTAAAAAGATAACTGCTATTCTAGATAAATTAGCTTTTAAGTTCATTGTCAAACGATTGAAAGTAAAGTTTAATATGTTTTAATAAAAGTCAAATTACAACTATTTTTGATTTATTGGTGTATTTTGGTTGAGAATAGTTTTTATACATAAATTGATGTAATCAATTGTTTTTGTTTAGTTTTACTACATTACTTGCCTGTAATTGAAAAATAATATATATTAAAATATTATTAAAAAAGAAGGTAAAAGCTCTGGTATTAAAAAAATATTCTATATTTATAATAGTAATAGAAAAAGTTATATTATTATGAAAACAAGAATAATGTTGAACTATGCGAAAGTCGTTTTAGAAAACGTAAGTTTTGACCCGAAATTGTTTTACAAAGAACTCGAAAAAGCTATCAATCAATTATTACCTTATGATGTAGAACAATTGAGAAAATGGGCGAGTAATTTTATCTCAGAAAAACCAGAGTTGAGTGATTCGCTTCAGCTAATAAATGTATAAAGAGATAAATTTTAACTACGTTGTTTAATTTTTTAAAATAAATAAAAAAGACTAATCTGATCAGATTAGTCTTTTTTTATTGGAGTCGAATGAGTTTTAAATTTTCTTAAAATTTCTTTTGATAAAAGATGTTAGCTCTTCGCCTTTTAATAAACCATGAGATAATTTTGCTAAATCTAACGCTTGAGTAAAGTTTTCTGTTTTTTCTACTTCGTCTGTTGAATTTAATATTCTTGAAGCAAATTCAGAATTGGTATTAATCACCAAATTATACATTTCTGGAAAATTCCCCATTCCAAACATACCGCCTCCGCCAGATTGGCTCATCTCTTTCATTCTACGCATAAACTCGGGTTGTGTAATAATTATTGGATCAGCATTACTGTCCATAGCTTCCATTTTTACACTATATTTTTCTTTCGGAACAATTTGCTCAATAAAAGTTTGTAGTGAAGTAGTTTCATCTTCAGATAACTTAGAAATTTCTACCTCTTCTTTTTTGATTAAGTTGTTAATATGGTCTGCATCTACACGTACAAACGTAAGTTTTTCGTTTTCACTTTCTAGCTTTTGAATCAAGTGAGCAACAATTGGCGAATCTAATAATAAAATTTCATATCCTTTTTCTTTTGCAACATTGATATAGCTGTGTTGCGCATCTTTATTAGAGGCATATAAAATAACTAAATTCCCTTCTTTATCTGTTTGTACATCTTTAGTAGCCTCTTTTAATTCGTCTAAAGTAAAAAATTTATCATCTACCGTTGGATACAACATAAAAGAACCTGCTTTTTCACTAAACTTTGGTTCAGAAAGCATTCCGTATTCTAAAACAATTTTAATGTCGTTCCATTTTGCTTCAAAATCTGCTCTGTTTTCATTAAATAACGATTTTAATTTGTCAGCAACTTTACGAGTAATATAGTTAGAGATTTTCTTTACATTTCCGTCAGCTTGCAAATAAGAACGAGATACGTTTAATGGAATATCTGGCGAATCAATCACTCCTTTTAGCATCGTTAAGAAATCAGGTACAATTCCTTCTACGTTGTCGGTCACAAATACCTGATTTTGGTATAATTGAATTTTATCTTTTTGCATTTGAAGATCACCTGTCAACTTCGGAAAGTATAAAATACCAGTTAAGTTAAACGGATAATCAACGTTTAAATGAATATTAAATAAGGGCTCTTCAAATTGCATTGGATACAATTCGCGATAAAAATTCTGATAATCTTCCTCTGTTAAGTCAGAAGGTTGTTTTGTCCAAGCTGGGTTCGGATTGTTAATAATAGTATCTACAATTACCTTATTATCTCCTTCACCTTCTTCGTGAGTTCCAAATTTAATTGGCACTGGCATGAATTTGTTGTACTTGGTTAATAATTCACGAATTTTGTAATCTTCTAAAAATTCTAATGAATCTTCTGCAATATGTAAAACAATTTCAGTTCCTCTAGTTGTTTTATCGCAATCTTCTAAAGTGTATTCCGGACTTCCATCACACGTCCAGTGCGCTGCAGGTTCATCTTTATATGATTTGGTAAAAATTTCTACTTTATCAGCAACCATAAATGCAGAATAAAAACCTAAACCAAAATGACCAATTATTCCAGTATCTTTAGCACTGTCTTTGTATTTTTCAAGAAACTCTTCTGCACCAGAAAACGCAACTTGATTGATGTATTTTTCTACCTCATCTTTTGTCATACCAATTCCTTGGTCAATGATATGGAGGGTTTTGTTTTCTTTGTCAGTCTTAACCTCAATAATGGGTGATCCGTATTCAACATTTGCTTCTCCAATACTTGTTAAGTGCTTTAGCTTTAAGGTTGCATCAGTAGCATTTGAAACAAGTTCTCTTAAAAATATCTCATGATCACTGTAAAGAAATTTTTTGATCAAAGGAAAGATATTTTCTACGGTTACATTAATTTTTCCAGATGTCATAATTATATAGGTTTATATTTTTATTATTACTGAATAATTATTAGACAAAAAAGATACCAACAATTAAGTAAATGTCATTTTGTCATTACAGCTTTTTTTATGTAAAAAATAAAAATTAGCTAAAAAGTTTGTAATATTGTAATAAATAATAAGATCAGGTATGAAAAAGTTTTTAGTATTAAGTTTTGTAGGCTCAATGATGTTATCATGCAAACCTACAATGGATGCAAAATCGCAGTACGGATTAAAGGGAAGTTGGACTTTGACAAATGTGTCAAATATTGGAGGAGATTATGTAAAAATCACCTCATTTGATATTGCTGATGCAAAATGTTTTAAAAACAGTCAATGGAAATTTGTTTCTAATAATAATTCAGGAACTGTAAATTTGACAGGTGGAAATGGTTGTCCCGCTTACGATGGTAACTTTAAATGGTTTATTACTCCAAGTGGAGAATTTGAATTCAAATTTGTAGATCAAGGAGAAAAAGCAAAAAAGGTAACTACTGGCTATAAAATGAAAGTTCAAAATCAATCTACAGATAGTTTTGAATTAGTCAATACTTTTTATGTAGCTGGACAAGGATACGATGTAACCTATCATTTTCAAAGAAACTAATAACCAAAAGAATATATAGAATATGAAAAAAACAACAATATTATTAGCAGGATTAATGTTGGTGAGCTCATTATCATTAACAAGCTGTGATTCAGTTAAAAATGCAAATAATACACAAAAAGGAGCAGCTATTGGTGCTGCAAGTGGTGCTATTATTGGAGGTATTTTAGGTAATAACATCGGAAAAGGAGGCAACAGTGCTTTAGGAGCAGTTCTTGGAGGAGTAGTTGGTGGTGCTGCTGGCGGTGTTATTGGTAATAATATGGACAAACAAGCGCGAAAAATAGAAGAAACTGTACCTGGTGCTCAAGTAGAAAGAGTAGGTGAGGGAATTAAATTAACTTTAGGAGAAAATTCTGTAAACTTTAATTTAGGCCAAGCTACTTTAACAGACAAAGCAAAAGCGAATTTAGATAAATTAATTACTATTTTTAAAGAGAATCCAGATACAGATATTAGTATTTATGGATATACAGATAATACAGGTAAAGAGGAGTTTAATCTAAAATTATCTAGACAACGTGCTTTAGCAGTTAGAACATATTTAACACAAAATGGTATATCTAACAAACGTTTAACTACAGAAGGCATGGGAATTGCTGATCCGATTGCAAGTAATGACACAGAAGCAGGCAGAGCAAAAAACAGAAGAGTTGAATTTGCTATTAAAGCAAATGAGAAAATGATTATAGATGCTCAAAACGAAGCAGCTCAAATGTAATTTTATAAAAGTATAGCATATAGAAGAGGGTGTCTCAAAAGGACATCCTCTTTTTTTATTTAGATTCTATTAAAAACAAAATTTTAAGAATTAATTATATTTTTAGTTAACAATTTGATATATTTTTATTATGTTTTTTTTTGGTTTTATGGTTTTTAAGTAGTCATTTTTGTTAAATATGTTTTGTTTTGTTTTTTTTTTTAAAAACAAAACAAATATTGCATCTAAATAATAACATAAAGCCGGGGACAGGGAAAAATACTGAACAAAATTTATTATGAAAAAATTAGTATTAGCTTTTTCGTTTTTCGCAATTTCTACTTTAAGTTTTGCAAATTCTGGTTGTTTTCCAGTGTATTTAACATGTGGTGCGGGAACAACTTATTGTCCAGACGATATGGAAATGCTTGAAGAAGATCTAGTATATATAGAAAAGCATTTTTGCGGTTAAATATTATATTAATTTGACTTTTATCAACCTAAATACAACTTGTATTTAGGTTGATTTTTGAAATGAATTTTATATTTTTTATAAATAAAATTGAATAGACAGAATGAATAAATTATTTACGATTTTTACTGTGTTTTTTAGCTTTTATACATTTGCTCAAGAAAAAAGTGTGATGCGTTATAATTATCAAGGTACGTTGAAAACAAGTAAAATAGAACCAGACAAAACAGAAGAAAAAATTTTTGTATTGGATATCGATTCCTTAAAAGCTTCTCGTTTTATGGAAAAGGATTTATTGGAAAGAAAATTAGCCTTTACTTCTAATAAATCAAAAGATGAGAGACTATCAATAGCTCTTGGCTTTCGTCCAAAAACAAATTTTATAGTATTTTATACAAACGGAATGTCAAATATACAGGCACAAGTAGGATTTAATACTTATAAATATACTACAAAAGCAAAAGATTTGGTTTGGCAAATAGTACCTGGAGTAGAACAATGGAATGATTTTACGGTGCAAAAGGCTACCACTTTTTATGAAGGTAGAAATTGGACTGTATTGTTTACGAGAGATATTCCATTAATAGAAGGTCCTTATGTGTTTAAAAACTTACCTGGTTTTGTGGTAAAAGCATGGGACGAAGACGATATATATGTTTTTGAATTGCTCAATAGCGAAAAAAAGTTAATCGATAATTGGGAGTTAAAAGATTCAAAGGAAGAGCTAACTGAAGTAACACAAAATCAATACGAAAAAGCATTACGCGTACATCGAACTAAATATTTGCAAGAAACTCTGAAAGAAAAAGGAATGAGTGCTCCAGATATGCCTGAAAAATTTAATGTTAGAGGAATTGATACGAATCATTCTATTTATAAAGTAGATTAAATTTTGTGCATGAAATATTTCTTCCAATGTATATTTTATTTATTGCTGCTTTTTTTAAGTGGCATAAATGCTCATGCTCAAAACCAATTTAAAGGAAAAGTAGTGGATGAAACCAAAAATGCTATTGAAGGAGCATTCATTACTTTGCTTAAAGCAGAAAGTAATGAGGTTGTGCAATACACACAGTCATCTGCTTCGGGTGAATTTACTTTTACTACTTCAGCAACAAAAGAAGAGTTAAAACTATATATTCAACATTTTGATTTTGCTACATATGAGATAATGATCGATCCTATGGTGGTTAATTATCCAGTTACATTAGTGAAACAAACCACAGAATTGCAAGAAATTTATATAAAACCCAGCCCAATTACCCAACGCAACGATACATTGAGTTATAATGTAGAATCATTTTCAATGAAAACGGATCGGGTATTGGAAGATGTTTTAAAACGTTTGCCAGGAATAGAAGTGAATGGTTTGGGACAAATAAAATACCAAGGCGAAAGTATTAATCGTTTTTATGTAGAAGGATTAGATTTAATGAAAGGACGTTATTCGGCTGTTACCCGATCAATTTCTCCTGCAGATATTTCTCGTGTTGAAGTATATGAAGAACATCAGCCTATAAAATTATTGGAAGGAAAAGTAGCCACAGGAAAACCTGCCTTAAACATTCGCTTAAAAAATAAAATTAGTTATAGCGGCACAGCAAAAATTGGTGCTGGACTATCTCCTTTTTTATGGAATGCAACTGTAAATCCGCTGTTTTTTAGTACAGGCTTTCAGGCAATGGTTGGATATGATACCAATAATACTGGACAAACCGTTAGCAATAAAATGATTGATTTTTATGGTTATGACGAATACGATGTTTTTCGTTATAATGCTTCGACAAATCCCTTTTTAAAAATAGCAGAAAATGCCAATCCATCGATTAAACGAGATAGATATTTAATGAATAAAAGCCATTTAGGAAATATCAACGTAGTAAAGAAATTGAAAAAAGATTGGGAAATTGCCGGATCGGTCTATTATTTAAATGAAAAGATAGAAAGCGATAATCGCACACAGTTAACTTCAATTACTTATAGCAACCCAACTGATTCAATTGCAAATAATATTGTTTATCAACGAATTTCATCGAGTAATCA
>CANQRD010000106.1 GCA_947626185.1 uncultured Flavobacterium sp. | reverse complement strand
TTTATTTTAAATAAATCTCTGATTATTTATAAGTGAATTACTTCTCCATAAGCATCAGCAACAGCTTCCATTACCGCCTCACTCATTGTAGGGTGTGGATGAACTGCTTTTAATATTTCATATCCTGTCGTTTCTAATTTACGTGCAACAACTGCTTCAGCAATCATATCAGTAACACCAGCACCAATCATATGACATCCTAACCATTCGCCATATTTAGCATCAAAAATAACTTTTACAAATCCATCTGGAGTTCCAGAAGCTTGTGCTTTACCTGATGCAGAGAATGGAAATTTACCTACTTTAATCTCATAACCTGCTTCTTTAGCTTTTTTCTCAGTCATACCAACAGAAGCTATTTCTGGAGTAGCGTATGTACATCCTGGAATATTTCCGTAATCTAATGGCTCAACATGATGTCCAGCAATTTTTTCAACACATAAAATACCTTCAGCAGAAGCAACGTGTGCCAAAGCTTGCCCTGGAACTACGTCTCCAATTGCATAATATCCTGGAATATTAGTTTGATAAAAATCGTTTACTAATATTTTATCCCTATCAGTAGCAATTCCTACTTCTTCTAATCCAATATTTTCAATATTTGATTTAATTCCAACAGCAGATAATACAACATCAGCCTCTAAAACTTCTTCTCCTTTTGCTGTTTTAACATAAGCTTTTACTCCCTCACCTGTTGTATCAACACGTTCTACAGATGAATCAGTCATTACTTTAATACCTGCTTTTTTCAATGAACGTTCAAATTGTTTAGAGATATCCTCATCTTCAACAGGAACAATGTTTGGCATAAACTCAACAATAGTAACTTCTGTTCCCATGGCATTGTAGAAGTAAGCAAACTCAACTCCAATAGCTCCAGAACCTACAACAATCATTTTCTTAGGTTGTTGTGGTAAAGTCATTGCTTGACGATATCCGATGATTTTTTTACCATCTTGTGGCAGATTTGGTAATTCTCTAGAACGAGCTCCGGTTGCAATAATGATATGATCTGCAGAAAGTTCAGTTACTTTCCCATCTTTATCAGTTACATCAACTTTCTTGCCAGGTTTTATTTTTCCAAAACCATCGATAACTTCGATTTTATTCTTTTTCATTAAGAATTGAACTCCCTTACTCATTCCTCCAGCAACATTGCGTGAACGCGTAACAACAGCGTTAAAGTCTTTGTCAACTTCTCCATTTATGGTTAAACCATAATCAGAAGCATGTTTAAGATAATCAAATACTTGAGCAGATTTTAATAATGCTTTTGTAGGAATACACCCCCAGTTTAAGCAAATACCACCTAAATTTTCTTTTTCAACTACTGCTACTTTAAAACCTAATTGAGAAGCTCTAATTGCAGTCACGTAACCTCCAGGGCCACTTCCTAAAACAATAATATCGAATTTCATAAATATGTATTTCTATATTTTAAGCTACGAAAATAATCAATTATTTCTGTACTTGAAACTTTCAATTTGAAAACTTATAAAGTAAAAATTTCAAAAATATTTAAAATGGCTTTATTTAAAGTTAAAAATAAAATGTTTTTTATAAATAATGAATACTTTTAGTGTAGATATAGTAACGTATTTGATTATAATTAATCTCAACATATTTAAATAAAAATGGATTAATGATTATTTTAGATTAACTATAACTTCATTGTAATGCGCTATTACCAATAACCTAAAAATTTCCACCAGGCGCCACCAATAAAAACCCAAATAATTAGGTTAATTACACTTATAATAAATCCAACTTTCCACCATTCACCAAGTGTTACATATCCAGAACCAAATATAATTGGAGCTGTACCTGTTCCGTAATGAGTTAATGACATCATTAATGAAGAACCAGAAGCAAGTAATAAAGCCCAAAGCATTGGTGGCGCTCCTAAGGCAATTCCTGCAGCAAGAAAGGCAGCAAACATAGCTGTTATATGTGCTGTTGTACTAGCAAATAGATAATGTGAATAAACATATATAACTAGTAGTATTGCTAGTCCGATTGTCCAACTTACTCCAAGATGATCAATTCCTGTTTCTACTGTTCGAGCCAACCAAGAAATTAAACCAAGTTTTCCTAAAAAACTAGCCATCATCACTAAAGCGGCAAACCAAACAATTGTATCCCAAGCTCCTTTGTTTTTTAAAATATCGTCCCACGTAAGTACTCCAGTAGCAATTAGTATAGATAAACCTATAAATGCAGCAGTTGTAGGTTGTACAGAAAAATCTTCACCAAATAGCATTGCTGGTACTCCTGCCCATAGTATAAGTAAAATGATAAAAACTGTTAGAGTAATTTTTTCTGGTAAAGAAAAAGCGCCTAATTCTTTTAATTGCGATTTTGCAAATATTGGTGCGTCAGGTGTTTTTTTAATTTCTGGCGGACATAATTTATAAACAACTAAAGGCATGATTAATAATGCAACAGTTGCTGGTACAAGCGCTGTTATTGCCCACATTCCCCAAGTTAAATGAAAAGCAGGATTGGTTCCTTCAAAAATTAAGTTTACAATTAATGGATTAGGAGCAGTAGCTGTAATAAACATTGCCGAAGTTATCGGGTTTGTATTATAATTAACTAGAGCTAAGTATCTACCAATTTTTTTTCGTAATTCTTCTGTAGGTTTAGAACCAAAACTTTCTGAAACTGATCGCATTATTGGATAAATAATTCCACCACCTCTTGCGGTATTACTTGGGGTTACAGGTGCTAATGCTGTTTCTGCAAAAGTAAGAGAATAGGCAATTCCCAGTGTTTTTTTTCCAAATAATGAAATCAAATAATAGCCAATTCTAGATCCAAGTCCAGTTTTACTTAAGCTGACAGATATCATCATTGCAATTCCAATCAACCAAATAAGATCATTTGAAAAACCACTTAAAGCATCATTTAATGCAGCTTTACTACTATCCGGATTAGTAACTCCAGTGATAGCTACAAGTGAAATAGCTAAAATAGAAACCGCACCAATAGGTAAAGCTTTACCAATAATTGCAGTTATTGTACCAACAAATAATGCGAGTAAATGCCAGGCATTTTCATCAACACCGTGAGGTACTGGAATAAAAAACCAAATCAATATGGTTATTGAAGCAGCAATTGTAGCAGGAATTGGCTTAATATATTGTAGTTCGAATGTCATCTTCTTTAGATTTAATTGATACTTTTACTAATAGTACACTAACAAGAAGTGAGCCAAAATTGTTGTTATTTTATATTTTACTTAACAGGTTTTAATAAAAAAACGAATAGCTTTTTATTTAGCACTATTCGTTTTTTGAAGATATTTTACAATAAAATTGATTTCTTAAATTGTGAGTTGTATAGATTACTGTAATATCCTTTTTCTATACTAAGTAATTCGTCATGAGTACCTTGTTCTACAATTCTTCCTTTATCCATTACAATGATAATATCTGCATTTACAATGGTAGCTAATCGGTGAGCAATAATAATTGATGTTTGATTGTGCGTAAGGTAATCGGTTGCTTTCTGTAATAACTCTTCCGAATGCGAATCAATAGAAGAAGTTGCCTCATCTAGAATTAAAATACTTGGCTTACTTACATATGCTCTCAGAAAAGCAATTAATTGTCTTTGACCTGATGATAATGTAGCACCTCGTTCTTTTACATTGTAGTCATATCCATTAGGTAGACTTTCAATAAAGTCATGAATACCAATTTTTTTTGCAGATTCTATCACAAATTCTCTAGTGATTTTGGGATTGTATAGTGTAATATTATTGAGAATAGTATCGCTAAACAAAAAAACATCTTGTAAAACAACTGCAATCTGTTTTCTTAGAGAGGATATTTCAAAATCCTCTACATTTATTCCATCTATGCAGATTTTACCTTTGTCAATAGTATAAAATCTATTTAAAAGATTGATAATGGTTGATTTACCTGCTCCTGAAGAGCCAACTATAGCAACTGTTTGACCAGCTTTTATGTGCAAATTAATTCCTTTTAGTACTTCTACTCCTTTAATGTAACTGAAATGTACATCTGTTATATCAATGAATCCTTTAAAAGATGGTGCTTGAAGTTTTCCTTTATTTTCAATTTCCTCACTTGTTTCTAAAATTTCGAAAACTCTTTCTGCTGCAATTATTCCCATTTGCATAACGTTAAACTTATCTGCAATTTGGCGCAAAGGATTAAAAAGCATAGTAATAAGCATGGTATAAGCAAACAAATCTCCAAAAGTAGTAATTGAATCTCCTTCAACAATAGAAATACCTCCATACCAAATAACAATTCCCAGTGTTAGCGATGATAAAATATCTGCAATTGGAAAAAAGATAGAGTTGTATAAAATGTTTTTAATCCAAGCTTGATTGTGTTTTTCGTTGATTTCTTTGAATTTTTCGTATTCAATTTTTTCTCTGGTAAAAAGCTGAACGATTAACATTCCAGAAATGCGCTCTTGTACAAATGTGTTTAGATTAGCAATTTGAGTTCTTACTTCCTGAAAAGAAGCTTTTAAACTTAACTGAAACACTCTTGTTGCATAAAGTAAAATAGGCATTGTTACAACAACAATACAACTTAACTTCCAGTTCATGTAAAACATAAAGCCCAGTACAACAAACATTTTTAAAAAGTCGCTCAAAATCATGAACAATCCTTGGCTAAAAATACTGGCAATAGATTCTATGTCAGAAACAGCTCTTGTTACTAGTTTTCCAATAGGTTCTTTGTCAAAAAAAGACATTCTAAAGGCAATAATTTTCTCAAAAAGTTTTTCTCGAATATCTTTTACAATGTCCTGTCCTAACCAACTTGCCCAGTAGGTAAATAAGAATTGAGAAGAGACTTCCAAAATTAACACTACCCCCATTAAACCAATATATATTAAAAGACCATGATGATCTCTAGGTTGTAAATATTGGTTGACAGTTTCTTTTAACATATAAGGGCGAACTGCCGCGAAAATAGATAAGGAGATGGCAAAAAATATTACCCATCTAAATCGTTTTTTATAAGGTTGGGCATACTCCATCGTTTTTCGAAGAGAAGCCGAGTTAAATAATTTCATAAATAAGGATAACTTACTTTGGTAAGGAATAAACCATTTCCTGGAACAGAAAAACCTGCCTTTCCTCTATTTTTACTTTCAATTATTGTTCTAAAATCGTCTAATGTTACTTTGTGTAAACCAACATTAATTAAGGTACCTACAATAGCTCTAACCATATTGCGCAAAAAACGATTAGCGCTAATGGTAAAAACAATATTATGATCGGAAATCCATTTCCACTCTGCTTCAAAAACATCACAGTTAAAGGTGAATACGTCGGTATGTGTTTTAGAAAAACACTCAAAATCATTGTATTCAAATAGTATTTTAGCTGCTTGGTTCATTAAATCAACATCTAATTTTTTGTGATGATAATAACTTAATGGATGAATAAAAGCATCTTTGAATAAATGAATATGATATTCGTATGTACGCGCAGTTGCATCAAATCTAGCATGGGCATCATCGGCTACCTTCATAAACTGATAAACCACAATATCTGGAGGTAAAAACGAATTTAATTTTAAAGTTAATACCGCAGAATCAATTTGCTCTTCCCAGTCAAAATGAGCAAACATTTGCTTTGCATGCACTCCTGCATCTGTCCTTCCGGCGCCAACTAATTCAATAGGTTGTCTTAATAAAGTAGATAAAGCGTTAGTTAAAGTTTGCTGTACTGTTGGCGCATTAGGCTGCAACTGCCAGCCATGATAATGCGTTCCGTTATAAGCAAATTCTATGAAATATCTCAAAATAAATCGATTTTAAAACATACAAATATACTTTAAAAATAAGGAGTATAAGTTAGTTTACTGCTAAAAAACAAAATGAAGAGATAGTTTTATCATTTGTGTAAATAGCTTTATTTTTACCCGAATAACCTATTTTTTATATTATGAAAATCTTTAAGAGATTAATCTTGACATTGTTATTTGGTGGAATAGCGGCTACTGTAAATGCTCAAGAATATACTGATTATTTTGAAGACAAAACATTGCGTTTGGATTATGTTTTTGGAGGAAATTCCGATCAACAATATATTTTATTAGACGAACTAGTAAGTTATCCTCAATGGCATGGAAGAAAACACCATTTAAACGAAAATGTTTTGAAAGGAAATGGTCAAGTAAGATTATACGATATCAATACTGATGAAGTAATTTACACAACAAGTTTTAGTAGCTTATTTCAAGAATGGTTGTCAACTGAAGAAGCACAAGTAAACACAAGAAGTTTTGAGAATGTTTTTTTAGTTCCTTTTCCCAAGGAAAAGGTTAAAGTAGAAATAGTTTTATTTGATGCCACAGGAAAAGAAAAAAGTAAATTAACAAAAATAGTAGATCCTAAAGACATCTTAATCCATTCTAGAGGAGTTGATAACGTTACTCCTTATGAGTATTTGCACAAAGCAAAAAATCAAAATAAAGCAATAAATGTGGTATTTGTAGCGGAGGGATTTACCGCTAATGAAATGGATAAATTTTTAGAAGCAGCAAAAGTTTCTGTATCAGCAATTTTCAAGCATCAACCGTTTGATAAATATACTGATAATTTCAATTTTATAGCAGTAAAAAGCGCCTCGTTAGATTCTGGTGTGAGTGTACCTAGAAAAGGTGATTGGAAACAAACAGCCATAGAATCTAATTTTGATACATTTTATTCAGAGCGTTACCTAACTACGAATCGTTTAAAGAAAATGCACAATATTTTAGCTGGTATTCCCTATGAACATATTATCGTATTAGCTAACACAGACGTTTATGGAGGCGGCGGTATTTATAATTCTTATACACTTACTACAACAGGACATAAAGATTTTAGACCAGTTGTAGTGCATGAATTCGGACATAGTTTTGCAGGATTAGCAGATGAGTATTTTTATGAAAATGATGTTTTAAGCGATTTTATTTTCTCTGATAACGAACCTTGGGAACAAAATATTACTACATTAAATGACTTTGATAGTAAATGGAAAAGTAAATTAAAAAAAGGAACTCCAGTTCCAACACCAGCGA
>CANQRD010000105.1 GCA_947626185.1 uncultured Flavobacterium sp. | reverse complement strand
AGTTTTGATTTAGTTCCCTTAATTTGTAACAAATAAACACCTTTGTCAAGAAATGACACGTCAATTACTTGTCTATTATTACTACCAAGTTTAATGTTGGCAATATTTTTACCACTCACATCATAAATTTCCAAATTCTTATTTTCAAAAATAACATCGTCTGGAATTTCTATATTAATTATATCGCTAGTCGGATTTGGCCAAATATAGATTTCGGCATTTAAGTAGTCTGATTTTTCATTTTCTATAGCAACAATGCCTGAATAGGTATTTGTATTTACAACTAAAGAAAAATCT
Organism: uncultured Flavobacterium sp.; assembly: GCA_947626185.1. Classification (GTDB taxonomy): domain Bacteria; phylum Bacteroidota; class Bacteroidia; order Flavobacteriales; family Flavobacteriaceae; genus Flavobacterium. The sequence continues at coordinate 6,918 of CANQRD010000105.1, read as the reverse complement.
TGCTGATAATTCTGCAAAGAATGTTTATGAGAAATCACTATATCATAAATTCCTTTGGCTGGAAAATTAATATCTATTCGCTCTACATTATCTACTGAATTATCACCTTTTACTGCCTCACTATAATAAGAATCATTTGCTAGTTTCCATGGATAATATTCCTGACCGTCCTTATACACTCTAATATCTAAATCATTAACCAAAGCTTTATACTTATCTTTACTCTCGTTTATTTCTTTAGACAATCTTCCATCAACATCTGTCCATACTAAAGTAAACAATAACTGCTCTGCATCTTCTATTAGCTCAACTTGATATTGTTTTGTCTGTTTATTCAATAAATTTCCCTCTAAAAGCAACACTTGCTTGTTTTGTAAACCCTCTAATAATTTTACTCCATTATATGCATCAATAATTCCCCAGCCTGTTTTGGCATTTGGTCCATTGCTAATATTTTTTGCTGTACTAACCATTACTCCTCTTATTGATGCGGACTTTAAAGGCAAGCTATTGTGCAATAAATAATATTGTTGCCAAATTAAAAGAGTACCAGCCACAACTGGAGAAGCCATAGAAGTTCCGCTACTGTTAGTATATAAGTTTATTTTTTCTACTTCACCATTATACAAATAACGATAAGCAGAAGAAACAACATTTTGTCCGACTGCTACAATATCTGGTTTTATGCGTAAATCACTCGTAGGCCCGTAACTACTAAAATCTGTTTCTTTCCAAAAGCTAGTAGAAGATGAATCTGCTAGACCAATTGCACCAACCACAATAGCATTTTTTGAGGTTGAATGCCCCACAAGTAAACCCATTCCAAATTTATTTGGATTAATGATTTTATAATTGGCTCTATCATTTCCTGCAGAAACAACTGGTTGCAAATACGCGAAGTTATAAGCTAATTGATCTAGCAAAGCTGATTCTTTCACATAAGCTCCTAAATAATCAGAAGGTAGTAGCACTTCTTTATTAGCCCCTAGTAGAGCTAGTCCGTAAGATTGGTTAGTTACTAAAACACCTTCTAAAGCTAGCTCAGCCAGCTTTTCCATATCATTACCCCAGCTATAACCAATTGCCTTTGCTTCTGGCGCCATTCCTTTAGTAACATCTCTTTTACCTTGTGCTAATATAGTTCCTAAAACATGTGTAGCATGCGATCGTCTATTTTCGATTGCTTTATGATTATCTTCTTCTTCATTTTCAATTTTCTTCCATTCGCCTCTATTAAGCAAACGACTAGAAGAATTGAATGGAGTTGAAAACTCTACATGTCGATCAAAAGGTAGATCTCCATCAATAATACCAACCCACATATTTTGCCCTTTTAAATCCTGAAAACGACTTTCGCTTTGCAGCTGATTAAGTCCACTCAAATTTCTTGATTCAAAATTATGCGTTTGATAATATATTACTGTTTTGTTTTCTATACGCTGCGCTTCATAAAAGTTTCCATTGGCAGCAAACTCAGTTTGAAATAAAGTATCTTTTAGTTTAAGATGTTCAATTATTTTATTTTCAACAATATAATCGTCTGTTAACTGTTTTAATAGTTCTTTATTTTTAGGATTATCATATAACTTACTCAATTCCTTTTTAACTATAATTGACTGACTTTGCATTGTAAAAGTTCCAATTGCGCTAAAAAACAAGACTAAAAGTTGAGTAATTTTCATTTATTATATTTTGTTTCAATCAAATATACAACTTTCAGTCACTTAATTTAGTTTAGTAAAAGTTTCCTTATCGCAAAAAGATAATATTCGATAATAATTGAAAGATAATTTCTAAAAATAGTAAATATTATAGAGTTCGCCTCAATATATTTTTATCTTTGGAAAAATAATAACCTAAAATCTTTTACTATGTATATCAAAAAAGCTGTTGTTGGAATGGCAATTGGAGCGTCTATTTTTGCCGTTTCTTGTAATACAAATAATGGGTGGAATGAAAGTAACTATTTTTATCACAAAAGTACCTTACCTTACCATACTGCCGATTTTTCTAAGATTCAAAACAAAGATTTCAAACCTGCTTTATTGGAAGGTATGCGTCAACAAGTTGAGGCTATTGAAGCAATTACTACTAATAAAGAGGAACCCACTTTTGAAAACACAATTGTTCCGTTAGAATTATCTGATACTTTACTGACAAGGGTTCGCAATGTTTTTTCGTTACTTACTGGAGCAAATACTAATAAAGAACTAATAGAAATTAGTGCTGAATTAGCATCAAAATTTGCTGCACATTCCGATGCAATTTACCTGAATGACGCTTTATTTGCCCGTGTAAAAGCAATTCATGAACAAGGTGGTGTAGGATTAATGGATGATCAGATTCGTCTATTAGATGTTTATTACCAAAATTTTCTTCAGGCAGGTGCAAACTTAAATGCCGAAGATAAAATAAAGCTAAAAGCAATAAATCAAGACTTAGCTACATTAACTAATGAATTTAGCAATAAACTTTTGGCTGCAACAAAATCTGGTGCACCAACATTTACTAAAGAAGAACTTGTTGGTCTTTCAGACGAATATTTAGAATCTATCAAACAAAAAGACAATACTTACTCTATTCCTTTAAATAACACTACTCAACAACCCGATTTAAGTAGTTTAGAGAATAAAGCATCACGTGAAAAATTATTTAAATACGCTTGGACGAGAGCAGAAAAAGGTGACGACAATGACACTAGAGCTACTATCTTAAATTTAGTAAAAAAACGTGCAGAAAAAGCTGAACTTCTAGGTTTTACCAATTTTGCCGAATGGAGTTTACAAGGAACAATGGCACAAACACCTAAAAATGCAATGGAAATTTTAGAAAAATTAAGTCCATTTGCAGTTAAAGCTGCTAAAGAAGAAGCGGAAGAGTTACAAAATTTAATAAAAACAGAAGGTCAATCTTTTGAGTTATCGGCAGCTGATTGGGATTTTTATGCCGATAAATTACGCGAGCAAAAATATGCATTGAATCCAAATGACATAAGACCCTATTTTGAAGTAGATCGTGTACTAAAAGACGGAGTGTTTTATATGGCTAAAATGTTATATGGAATTAGCTATATTGAAAGAACTGATTTACCAGTATGGCATGAAGATGTAAAGGTTTACGAATTTTTCAATCAAGACGGTAGTAAATTAGGTTTATTTTATACAGACTTTTTTCAAAGAGAATCTAAAAGAGGTGGTGCTTGGATGAGTAATATTGTAAATCAATCGTTACTAACCGATCAGTTACCTGTTGTTTACAACGTGGCTAACTTTCCTAAAGCGGCCGAAGGACAACCTACATTACTTTCTTTAGACAATGTAATTACAATGTTTCATGAATTTGGTCATGCATTACATGGTTTATTTGCAGAGCAAAAATATCCTACATTATCAGGCACAAATGTTGCAAGAGATTTTGTTGAATTTCCTTCTCAATTTCACGAACACTTTGCATTCGATCCTATTATACTGAGCAACTATGCAAAGCATTACGAAACTGGTTATATAATGCCTGAAGAATATATAGAGCAAATAAAAAATTCGAGCAATTTCAATAAAGGATATTCTTTGACAGAATTACTAGCTGCGTCAATACTTGATATGGCTTGGCATACAATTGATAGTAATACTGTTGTCAATTCTGTTGATGAGTTTGAAATAAATGCTTTAAAAGAGCACGGTATATTTTTAGAAACTGTTCCTCCAAGGTATCGTTCTAGTTATTTCAGTCACATATTTGGCGGTGGATATGCTGCAGGTTATTACTCATACAAATGGTCTGAAATGTTAGATTTTGATGCTTATGATTGGTTGATGGAACATGGTGGCTTAACTCGTGAAAACGGACAAATACTCAGAGAAAAAGTATTCTCGCAAGGAAATACTTTGCCATTAGATAAACTTTATTACAATTTTAGAGGACAAGACCCTTCTATTGATGCACTATTAAAATACTCTGGTTTTACCGAGTAACATAAAAAAAGGCATTCTAAATTAGAATGCCTTTTTTTATATCATTTACTAAAAAATTATTCGACTCCATAAATACATTTACAACTTACAATATTACAATCTATTTTTTATAATTACTGTTAATTAATCTTTCTAATTACATCCTTTAAAAGATGTTTTATTTCCTGAAACATTGCTTGGGTTTCTGGTTCTACAAAATCTTCAGGCTTAAACTCTTGTGTAGCAATACTGCTGGCATATTCCCAAATTTCTAAAATTTCATATGCTTCAATTCGATAAGGTTTATAGAATGCATTATCCGAATGCAATTCAAATGTTTTATCATCTATTTTATACACACGCTTATACACTACTCCCTCATTTGGAGTTATTATAACATAAGTATGTCCGTTTCTAATATAATCCAATCGTTCTATATAACTTCCTATAATAAACGATCCTTCTTTATGCGGTGGCATCGAATCACCTTCAATCGGAAAAGCCCTATATTTTCCTTCTCTTAAAAACGGAAGCGAAATTTGTTCTAAATTTTGAATAAACTCCGGATCTGCATATCCTGATAAATAACCTGCTCTTGCTTTGTGTGGAATAATTTCTATAAAGTTATTACCCATCGGATCAATCGTTATAGGCAATAAAATTCTATTATCTTCCAACTTTAATAAATCTTGCATAGGTATTTTTCGCAAATCTACAGAAATAAGTAAATCTACACTTACATGAAAATACCTCGATATACGCAACAAAACCTCCAATGGTGGTTCAGACGCTCCTTCTTCGTATTTAGAATAACGTGCACGTGTAATCAATAAAGCTTCTGCGACTTTCTGTTGAGACAATTCTTTCTGTGCTCGTAAATATCTGATGTTGTCTGACAAGTATGACATATGCTAAAATTTATAGCATCAAATATAACAATAATTGCTAACATTCATAGTAGTTTTGTTTAAATAATTTTATAATTATCTGATGCAACGCACAATAGTACATTTAGATTTGGACAGCTTTTTTGTTTCTTGCGAACGTTTGCGCAGCAATAAACTAACAGGAATTCCGCTAATTATAGGTGGTGGCGACCGCGGTGTTGTGTCTAGCTGTTCTTATGAAGCACGTTATTTCGGTGTACGTTCTGCTATGCCAATGAACTTGGCTATGCGTTTGTGTCCGCATGCAAAAGTAATCAAAGGCGATATGGAACTATATACACAAATATCTAACGTTGTTACAGAAATTATTCGAGACAATGCCCCTGTTATGGAAAAGGCAAGTATTGATGAATTTTATCTTGATTTAACAGGAATGGACAAGTTTTTTAGTTCTCAAAAATGGGTTGTTGAACTTTCTCAAAAAATTATAAAAGAAACTCATTTGCCTTTAAGTTACGGATTGTCCATCAATAAAACAGTTTCAAAAATAGGTACCAATGAAGCAAAGCCTTCGGGCAGTAAAATAATTCCTAGGCACGAAGTACAATCATTCCTCAATCCGTTATCTATTCGAAAAATTCCTATGCTTGGGCAAGTAACATACGATACATTAACGCGTATTGGCATTCGAACAATTGCAACTTTATCAGAAATGCCTTCTGAAATTATGTTTCAATTATTGGGTAAAAACGGCTTGGATATTTGGAAAAAGTCGAATGGAATAGATTTTAGCCCCGTAGAACCTTATCGTGAGCGCAAATCGATTTCTACAGAACATACCTATCAACAAGACACTATGGATATGATTATTCTAAAAAACTCATTATTAATAATGATTGAAAAACTTTGTTTTCAGCTCCGAGAAGAAGAATGGCTTACCTCTGTTGTAACGGTAAAAATTAGATACAACAATTTTGATACAGAAACCAAACAGTGTAAAATTGCTTATACCTCTGCCAATCATATTTTAAAAAAATACGTATTTGAACTTTTTGAAAAATTGTATCACAGACGAATGCGTTTGCGCTTGATAGGTATTCAATTTAGTGGATTGGTACGAGGCAATTATCAAATTGATTTATTTGAAGATTCGCACGAAATAATGGCGCTTTATGAAGCTATTGATAAAATAAAAAGACAATATGGTACGCACATCATTAGTCATTCTGCAACTGCTATATCAAACAATAAAAAGAAATAATTATGTTGTTAAACTGTCATTCCTATTATAGTTTGCGCTACGGTACACTTAGCATAAAACAACTTATTGAGCAAGCCAAATTACTCAATATTTCAGCTTTGGCTTTAACGGATATTCATACTTTTTATGGAAGGTTTGAGTTTATTCAGCTTTGTAAAGAAGCGAACATAAAACCTATTATTGGATGCGAATTTAGAAATAATCATCAATTACAATACATTGGTATAGCAAAGAGTGAAAAAGGAATAGCAGAAATGAATCGTTTATTGTCTATGCACAATGAAAACAAACAACCTTATTCTGCAATTGCTCCAAATTTTGAGGATATTTTTGTAATTTATCCATTGCAAAACTGCCCAAAAAAATTAAAAGAAAACGAATACATTGGCGTAAAACCAACCGAGCGAAATTTACTTTATCAATTACAATGGAAAAGTAAAACGCATAAAATGGTTATTCTTCATCCGGTAACCATTCAACAAAATGAAGATCATCAATTACATCAAATATTACAAGCTATTGATCGCAATATTTTATTAAGCAAGTTAGATATTTCTACTTGTGCGTCAAACAATGAAATAATGATTGATGAAGAAGCTTTATCAGAGCATTTTATCCAATTTCCTGAAATTATTTCGAACACAAAACATATTATTACTTCATGCGAAACTTCATTTTCCTTTAAAAAAAGTAGAAATAAAGTTTGTTTTACATCATCTAAAGAAGAAGATTTAAAATTGCTAAGAAAATTGGCATACGATGGATTACATAAAATATATACACTAAATAAAACAGAAGCAACAGCACGATTAGAAAAAGA
>CANQRD010000104.1 GCA_947626185.1 uncultured Flavobacterium sp. | reverse complement strand
AGTGGCGGAATTGGTAGACGCGCACGACTCAAACTCGTGTTCTTCGGAGTGTGGGTTCGATTCCCACCTCAGGTACAGAAAAGAGCTTATAATCATTTGATTTTAAGCTCTTTTTGTTTTTATCAGTAACAAACCAGCAACAAAAAAATCTCACTCTACTCCATTTCCGCTAACTCTTTTACAAAGATATAATAAAAACTTCGTCCAGTTGAAATTTTATATATATAGAAATTTAAGTCTTAAAATGAATAAACTAACTAAGCTATTAGAAAAAAAAATTAATCTAGAAAACAGATTAAAAGACCTCAATATAAATTTGAAAAATGACATTGAGCAATACATAATTCCACACGAAACTTTTTTATTAAATATAAAAATTGAAAACAATAAAAAACAAATCGAAAAGTTAGTACGAAAGAATTCTAATAAATAAAAAACCAGACATTTTATAGATGTCTGGCTTTTTTTTATTTATCAGAGACATTTACTCGTAAATTAAGTTTTTTAAAATAGTCATCAATCTGTGTCCTTAAATCTAAATCATCAATTTTATCATTAAAATATATTGCATCAAAAAGAGTAAAATAATACTCTGAGTTTTGAACTTTTAAATTGTTAAATAATTCTGATTCTAAATTTTGTAATATCGAGGCTAAAGTAATATTTGTCTGTTCAATATCTAAGTGAATACCCATTAAAGATTCATAAGTATTCGGATATATATCTTTAAATACTTTATTAACTAAGTATTTTTCATGTGTTTTAAAATCAAAAAGAATTTGCGAATAAATCTCTTTTTTGACCTCATCCCTTGTTATCTTAATATTTAAATTATTTATTGCATTTTGAATTGTCTCATAAAAACAACCATTTTGAACATCGTCTAAAAATGAATTATCATACTGTAAATCATTATTTTTTAAATAGTAACAAAGTAATAGAGGTTGACAATTTACTATATCCAATACATTAAAACTTACATTCAAATGTTTTCTGCATTCCTTAGGTAAAAAACATAAAGCATGATAAATACGATTACTTTTTTTCCCTTTAATACAATATCTATTTCTTTCTCTATTAAACTTTAAAATTTTATTTATTCGACAAAAAAATCTTTTTTTATCAAGTTCACATTTAAACAATTGATACTGCTCTTTTATGGCGTTTTCTATGTCAAGTTTTAAAGTCTGTAGTGTATTGAGGTATTTTGATTCTAAATCAAGGTTTGTGCACTTTATATTATAACTATCCAATTCTTCTGCACTAAATGTTACTATAACAAATTCATCCTCAAAAAATGACTTATTAAATTTATATTTATTGGAGACTTTAAATTTAGTAGAGTAATTATCAGTTTTAAGAACAATACCAGCTTTTTTAAAAGCCAGTATATAATTTGAATAGGTGACTTTTTTACTATTATTATTCGGAAAAAAAGCTCTAATCTTTTTAGAATTTAATCTATAATTATAATCACAATTTTCATCATTAATTATGTAATTCCTAAAAAATCCAATTGATTTTTTTAAGAATATATCAATACATTCGATTTCATAAAATGTTTCATCATGAATTTTAATTAACTCATCTACTAGTTTTTTTGGCGCAAAACATAAATCCTTTTCTTTTATCCAATTTAAATCTTGATAAAATAGTTTATCTAATTCATCTTCAGTTATTCTTATATACATATTATTATCATCTAATAATACGTATATGATTAAAACGAAGAAAGTTGTCATTTTTTTACTAATTGACGACCAGATATATATTATGTCATATTATTAATTTTTTTATTTGCTGTTTTTTGACGACCAGATATATATTATATATTATATTGTTTTTTTAATATTATATTAATGTATTTCTCGTTAATAAACCACACTTTATTCCTGCCACTATAATAGTAACGAGCAATGCTACTATTATTAACGGTATTTAATTTTCTTGAAACATCCCATCTATTAAGGAGCTTGTAACCGTACAATTTCAGATGCATCACATTATAATAATACATAAAACTTTCATTTATATATATATTAACCACAAAACAAGCTTTTCTCTTAAAATTTACTTTTAAAACCTCATCACCTCTACTTGCTTTTTTTTGCAAAAAAAAGAAGCTAAAAGCTTCTTTAAATTTTATTTTATTGTAAATAGACCATCACTCAACCCTTTTGCCAATTCTTTATTATTATTATAATAAAGTTTTACAAAATACTTATCCAATAATAACCCCTTGGCTAATGTTATTCTATGTAAACCTTCATCTACAATCAATTTATTGTTATTTAATATTACTTTCGGAATATCTTCAATAGTGCATCTATCTTTATTTTCTTCTAGAAATCTCAATGTATCATTAAATGTATAATCGTTATTTTGATATAACTTTACAAATGATATTTTGTCATAAAACTCAGACCAATACTGAATAGAATAAACACCTAATTTACTATTAGACGTTCCTATAATACTCGATAGGTTTACGATTACTTCAATATTATTATCATAATCCTGATAAGAATCTTGGTGAAACTCATAAGGTAAAGACTTAAAACTATCGAGTTTGTTAGTATCATAATCTAAATCTAAGTAGTAATCTTTCAAATAATATGATTTTAGTTTTATATGATTTGTAGCTTTTTCTACAATTCTATCTATCAAACTCATCTTTTAAATTATATATAATTAATACAAATCTCTGCTTCAACAAAATAGACACTATCCTCTCAAAAATCTATCAGCAAAATAATTAACCTTTACCATTAATCGCTCTCCAATTGTTCTACGTTCTCTAAATGAAGGTTTACTTTCTAAAGTTTCAACAAGCTCCGTATTTGTTGGAAATCTGCCAGTAAACATATAGCTTTCTAATGCTTCATTCAATTTGTTTTCATCCAGTTTTTCTTCGATTACAAGGTATTTAAACTCTTTTACCTTCTCTGTATTCACAAATGATTGAAAAGCCTCTGTAATGTCTTCTTTTTGCGTTAAAACAGGTAATTGCTCATTAATAAAACGCTCTATTAAATCTCTTTTGATTCGTAAAATAGGGTCGTTATCAATCATTGATAAAATTTCTGATTGACGTTTTTTCTTGGTTTCTGTTTCAATTTCTTCTTCTTCCAAATTCGCTAATAAACGTAAAATATAATCTACGTTTACAATATCTCTATGAATTAGCTCTAAATGGAAATCAACTTCATTTAATATTGAATCTTTGTTGGGTTGGTTTTCTGCTTCTCGTTTTAAATCTTGGTATTTAGAACTGTAATTATTAAACGCTTGTTCATCTAAAATTAAATCCTCAAAGGTAAAATCTGCATACGTATCCATACGGTTTTTTAACCTCAACAATTCTCTAAACGCTTTTACAAATTGCAGTTTTTGAGTTTCCGAGTAAAAATCATCAACACTTAGGTACGTTGGTGCAATTGCTAAAAGGTTTTTTACAGCATCGTTAAATTGGTCAATGTAATCTTCTAAAGGTGGTACAATAATAACTTCTTTTGCATTTCTGTTAGAAAACAGTTCAATCGCTTCATCAGTTGCCTTTTTTAGGTTTCTGAAAACAACAATCTGACCATGTGTTTTTTTCTCGCCTTTTAATCTGTTTGTACGAGAGTACGCTTGTATTAAACCATGATATTTTAAATTCTTATCAACATACAATGTATTTAGGTTGGGCGAATCAAAACCAGTTAAAAACATATTTACAACAAATAAAATATCAATTTCTTTATCTCTTACTCGCTTGGCTACGTTTTTATAATAATCGTTAAACGATTTGCTGTCTTTGGTTGAATAGCTTGTACCAAATTCTTTATTGTATTCTTCGATGTATTTATCTAAAACATCTCTTGTATGTATATCAACCTTTGCATTGCTATAATCTAAATTTTCTTCAGGAATTTCTCCTGATTTATCTTCATTAGCATCTTCATTGGCTGTATAACTAAAGATAGTTGCAATCTTTAAATCGTGTTTTCCTTCGCTTTTAAGCTTTCTAAAGACATCAAAATACTTGATTAAGGTTTTGGTATTACTTATACAAAACATTGCTGTAAAACCTTTGTTTTTAGCTTTACTGTCGTGGTTGTTGATGATGTAATTTGCAATTTTTCCAATACGTTCTTCACTCTCAAAAAGTTCTGTAGTATCAATGGCTTCTACTTCAATATCTAAATTGTTTTTAGATGTTTCTTTGTATTTATACCTTCCAACATATTCTATAGAGAATGGCAAAACATTATTATCGTTAATGGCATCTGTAATTACATAATCGTGCAAGCGTTCGCCAAATAAATCGGTTGTTAGCTTTTTAACTCCGTTTTTAGAATGTGCATTTTCTGTTAAAATTGGTGTTCCTGTAAAACCAAATAGTTGATGGTTTTTAAAGAAACTGACAATTCTTTGGTGTGTATCGCCAAATTGTGAACGGTGGCACTCATCAAAAATAAACACAACTTTTTTATCAGCTAAATCGCTCATTACTTTGGTGTGCTTTTCTTTGCTGATAGCTGTATTTAGTTTCTGAATAGTTGTTACAATTAACTTTGTATTTACATCTGCAAATTGTTTAACTAATGTTTTTGTGCTATCTGTAGAATCTACAGAACCAGGACTAAACTCGTTAAATTCTCTTGAAGTTTGATAATCTAAATCGGTTCTATCTACACAAAAAACAACTTTATCTACTTTTGGCAGTTTAGATAAAATTTGACTTGCTTTAAAAGATGTTAATGTTTTACCTGAACCTGTTGTATGCCAAATGTAACCGTTGGTAGTACTTGTTTTTACTTTATCAATTATCTTTTCTACAGCGTAATATTGATACGGACGCAAAACCATGATTTGTTTAAATCCTTCGTGTAAAACAATGTAACGCGTTATCATTTTACTAACGTGGCATTTATCTAAAAAGGTTTTGGTAAAATCTTCTAAATCAGAAACTCGTTTGTTTTTTTCATCAGTCCAATAAAACGTAAACTTAAAATCTTGTTCTTTGCTGTAGGTGTAATATTTTGTATTTGCTCCGTTGCTTATAACATATAATTGCACGTACTGAAACAAACCTAAACCTGCACCATAACTATGTTTATGATACCTCAACACTTGGTTAAACGCTTCTTTAATTTCTAAACCACGCTTTTTTAATTCGATTTGTACCAAAGGCAAACCGTTGATTAAAATAGTAACATCATAACGATTTTCGTACTTGCCATGCATGGTTACTTGATGAGTTACTTGATATTCGTTTTGACACCAATGCTCTAAGTTTAAGAAATCGACATAAACGGTTTCGTTCGCATCGTTTTTAAACGAAAACTTATCTCGTAAAACCTTTGCTTTATCAAACGGATTTAAAGCTTTGGTTAAATGATTTAAGATTTGTTTAAATTCTGAATCGGTATAGGTAGTATGATTAAACTTTTCTAGTTGTTTTTTTAGGTTGACAACTAAATCATCTTCGTTAGTAATTGTTACAGGCTCGTAACCATTGCTAACCAATTGTTGAATCATTTTATTTTCTAGTGCTTGTTCTGATTGAGCAGTCATAAGTTGTAAAATTTACACAAACATTTGTTGTAACAATCCTTTTTTATAGGTTTCGGTTTTAGTTATTTGGTTTTCTATAGCTTCTATTTGATTATCTATAGCTGATAAGAAATTGGCGATTTTGGTTTGTTCTTTGATTGATGGTATTTGAATTTTAAATTTTTCAAACATTGGTAATCTTAGAGATTTTACAGTAGAACCTACGGCTTGAGATAAAAAATATTGTCTAAAATTATAAATATAATAAAATAGATATTTACCTATCATTTTTTCAAAGTCCATGATTGCATAAGTTCTTTGATGTAAATCAAACTTACCAACATAATATTTAGGAATAAAGTCACTTCCTTCTCCTGCAACAATTACAGCTTCAGTATCGAAAAGATATCTATTACTTTTTCTGATTTCTTGTGACCTATCAAAAAAAGTATATTCGCTATTTAGGTCAGAGTCTTGCCTATTTGAAATACCTGTAGTAATCCTTGAAACCTCTCCCAACGATTTCTCTTGCCAATCAGGATAATTGTTTCCGTTATCGTCTTTAAAGCGTAGTTGTTGAGAAAATAATTGTTGCATTACACCTTTTTTGTAGGTGTTTAGTTTTTCTTTCTTTTGATTTAAAATATCTAATTGTTTATCTACTGCTCCTAAAAAATCAGCGATTTTGGTTTGTTCTTTAATAGATGTATTAAAAATTTTTAAACTTCTAATAGTTGATAATGAAATAAATTTTTGAGTATTACCAGTATTTAGTTTATTAAACTGTTTATCAATTAATGAACTTCTAAACTGTTGATATAAAAATTCTGGTAAAATCAATTCTGACTTTTTGAGTAAAGCCATGTTTTTAATTGCAAAATTAATTTTTAATTCTTTGATTATAACAGGGTTTCCAATAGTCCCAATCATACCAAAAAGTATGTCATTAATTTCTACTTTTGACCTTTGATTTATCTTATCGAAATCTTTTTTAGTCAAATATTTAACATCTTTAAAATCTATTTTTCCATTAAGATTTAGATTTTTAGATGTTAATAAAAAATACTCACTATCGTTTATATATTTTGGCGAATCATGAGTTCCATCTCTAACATCTACAATATTATTTAAAATTTCTTCAATCCATTCATCTCTAAACTCAGGAAATCTCAATTTTGGTTGTAATTTTTCCATAGTTTAAAAAGGTGTATTAATGTTTAGTTGCTTACAAAAATCGGCAATGGTTTGTTGGTTGGCTAGTAAATCTATATCCAACTGTTTTATATCTTCTGCAATGGCATTAATATCAATGGCTTCTTCTTCTTCAAACGTATCTACATAACGAGGTATGTTTAAGTTGTAATCGTTACTACGTACCTCATCAAGCGTTGCTAAGTACGAAAACTTATCAACCGTTGTTCTGTTTTTAAACGTATCTACAATAGCATTTATATGCTGTGGCAACAAAACATTTTGGTTGCCTTGTTTTTCAAACCCTTTACTTGCATCTATAAACAAAATATTTTCGTTGTCTTTTCGGCATTTTTTTAAAACCAAAATACAAGTGGCTATACCTGTACCAAAAAATATATTGGCTGGTAAACCTATTACGGCATCAATAGCGTTTAATTCTTCGATAAAATGTTTACGGATTTTTTCTTCTGTACTTCCTCTAAACAAAAC
>CANQRD010000103.1 GCA_947626185.1 uncultured Flavobacterium sp. | reverse complement strand
TATTTTAAAAGAACAGGTTAAATGCAAGTAATACAGCATTAATAATAGACTAATCAAAACATAAAATAAAAATATCTTATCATATGAAAAGAGTTCTTTATATTTGCTTACGCATTGATGTTTTTTTAGAAATAAAAAAATAATTGAAATAATATTTAAGTAAAAAACATAAGTAATGATTATACAGCCAAGAACACGAGGGTTTATTTGTTTAACCTCTCATCCAGAAGGATGTGCAGAAAACGTTAAACAACAAGTAGCGTATGTTAAATCAAAAGGAAAAATCGAAAATGGTCCTAAAAAAGTACTAGTTATCGGTGCTTCTACAGGTTTTGGTTTAGCGTCAAGAATATCTGCAGCTTTTGGTTCTGATGCAGCAACAATTGGTGTTTTCTTTGAAAAACCTGCAACAGAAGGACGTCCAGCAACAGCTGGTTGGTATAATTCAGCAGCTTTTGAAGTAGAAGCGCATAAAGCTGGTTTGTATGCAAAAAGTATTAATGGTGATGCTTATTCTGACGCAATAAAACAACAAACAATTGAATTAATTAAACAAGATTTAGGTCAGGTAGATTTAGTAATTTACAGTTTAGCTTCGCCAAGACGTACGCATCCAAAAACGGGAGTAGCTTATTCATCTGTATTAAAACCAATCAAAGAACCTTTTACTAATAAAACAGTAGATTTTCATACAGGAATTGTATCAAACGTAACTATCGATCCAATACAAGATCAATCAGATATTGATAATACAATTGCAGTAATGGGTGGAGAAGATTGGAAGTTCTGGATAGAAGATTTGAAAGCAGCAGGTGTTTTGGCTGAAGGAGTTAAAACAGTAGCATATTCATATATTGGCCCAGAGTTAACATTTCCTATTTATAGAAATGGAACTATTGGTATGGCAAAGAATGATTTAGAAGGAACAGTTCCTACAATTAATTCTATTTTGTCAGATTTAAATGGTGCTTCTTATGTATCTGTAAATAAAGCTTTAGTAACACAGTCAAGTTCAGCAATTCCTGTAGTGCCATTATATATTTCATTATTGTATAAAGTAATGAAAGAAAAAAACATTCATGAAGGATGTATTGAGCAAATGCAAAGATTATTTGCAGATCGTTTATATGCTAAAGAGGGCGTATTATTAGATGCAGAAGGAAGAATTAGAGTTGACGATTGGGAAATGAGAGAAGATGTTCAGGCAGAAGTAGCTAAATTATGGGATACTATTACCTCAGAAAATATTAATGAAATTTCTGACATAAAAGGATATAGAGCAGACTTCTTTAATTTATTCGGTTTTGAGTTTCCTGCAATTGATTACAATGCAGATGTAAATGAATTAGTAAATATAGAAAGTATTAAAGAATAATATTTTTTAAAATAATATTTAAAAGGCTATTTCAGCTTCGGTTGAAATAGCCTTTTTATTTTTCTTTTATTTTTAATTTAATGAAAATAGTCAATAGAATGTTAATTGTTATAGTAAATAACTATGGTATTAGTAATATTGTTGGTCAAGTTGTTCTAATAGAATGGTAGTTTATTGTGAAAAACTTAGGAAATAACTTAATTATAAGCTTTATTTTTGCTTTAGTATAAAATATGTGAGATTCAAAAAAGAGAATATGAATAGATTCTTCAAAATATGTTTACTTACCAGTGTATTGTCTATTGGATTGATTAGTTGTGATAAAGCAATCAGTAAAAAAGATGATAACTATATTGCAAGAGTAAATAACAACTATTTAGACCGCTATGTGTTAGAACAAAATATCCCACCACAAAGTAGTACTAGTGATAGCATAGCAATGATAGAGGCTTTTATTAATAAGTGGGCTACAAAGCAACTATTGATGGAAGCAGCAGAGTTTAATTTATCAGATAGTAAGAAAAAAGAAATCGACGAATTGGTAGCTAATTTTAAATCAGAATTACTGATTAAAGATTATTTAGAAAGCTTGGTACAACAAAAAATCGATACAGCTATTAATAAAGACAACTTATTAGATTATTACAATCAAATAAAAAATAGCTTTAGAGTAGAAGATATGTTGATAAAACTATCATACGTAAATGTATTAAATACTAATTCGCATTACAATAAAATAAAAAAATGGTTTAATGGTGGTAAGAATATCAAGTACGATCAATTAGAGCAATGGTCGATACAAATGAAAGCATATGCCTTAAACGATAGCATTTGGGCAGATGCATTTCAAGTTTCAGAAAAACTACCCTTTATAAATGCAACAAACAAAGAATCTTACTTAAAAAATAACAATTATTTTGAGGTAAAAGATGAAAATAGTACTTACTTTGTGTACGTAAATAAAGTGTTGAGAAAAGGAGATATAGTTCCGTATTCTTATTTAGAGCCGTCTTTGCGATTAATGGTCTTAAATAATCGAAAGATGGAACTATTAAAACAAATTGAAGAAGATATTTTAAAAGATGCAAAAAAAGATAAAAGTTATGAAGTTTTTCAGTAAAAAGATAGGGTTATTACTAGGATTATCAATAGCGATGATTGCTGGATTATATGCCCAAAATCAACCAAAAAGAAAAATTGATGGAGTAGTTGGAGTAGTTGGTGATTATGTGATTTTAGAATCTGAAATTGATAAAACTTTATTAGAGTTAAAAGCGCAAAGAATACCAGTAGATAATTTATCAAAATGTGATTTATTCGAGCGTTTATTAGAAGATAAACTATATGCACACCAAGCAGTTCAAGACAGTCTTTCTGTAAGTGATGATGAGGTAACTAAATTCATGAACGATCAAATTAATCGTATGGTTGAAGAAGTTGGAGGAATAGATCGTATTTTAGAATTCTACAATAAGAAGAATGAAGAAGAGTTTAGAGATTATTTTTTTGATATTGTAAAACAAAATAAACTAACTCAAGCAATGCAGCAACATATTGTAGAGAAAGTTACTATTACACCCGAAGAAGTAAGACAATTCTTTAAATCTATTCCAGAAGATGAATTGCCTACTGTTGGAGACGAAGTAGAACTAGCAGAAATTGTTGTAAAACCAGAAATTTCTCAAGAACAAAAGCAGAAAGTAATTGATAGATTAAACGAAATGCGTAAAGATGTTCTAGAAAATGGAGCAAGTTTTTTTAGTAAAGCAGTATTATTTACAGAAGATAAAGGTTCGGCTATGAATGGTGGATTTTACACAATTACTAAAAAATCACCATTCGTAAAAGAATTTAAAGAAACTGCATTTAGCATGGCAGAAGGTGAAATTTCAGCACCTTTTGAAACGGAATATGGTTACCATATTATTTATTTAGAAAAAATTAGAGGACAATATTTAGATCTTCGTCATATTTTAATCACTCCGAAGCCAACAGAACAAGCAATGAGAGATGCTAAAGAAAAAATAGAAGGTATTCGTCAAAAAATTGTCAATAAAGAAATTACGTTTGCACAAGCAGCGGCGGCCTCTTCAGACGATAAAGACACGAAACAAAATGGTGGAGTTTTGAGAGATCCTCAAACAATGGATCCTCGTTTTGAGTTGAACACGATGGAAGACAGAGAACTATACTTTTTAGTAAATTCTTTATCAGAGGATGAAGTTTCGCCAATAGCTCAAAAAACAGATAGAACAGAGGCTAAATCGTATCGAATAGTTACGGTTAACAAAAAAATACCTTCGCACAAAATTGACTTTGTAGAGGATTATATCAAAGTAAAAAATATGGCTTTGAATAAAAAGCAAGCAGACGAATTACAAAAATGGATAGGGAAAAAGATAAAAGATGCTTATATCAACATCCAAGGTGATTACAGAAATTGTCAATTCAATAATAATTGGCTTAAAAATTAATAATACTGTAGTGTAATAGTTTTAAAACGACATTTTAGTAATAAACTAAAGTGTCGTTTTTTTATAATTGAGAACTAAAATTTATAATATAGCAGATTAAACATTAAAAAATAAGTAATTTTAAAAAAAGTTAGTCTTTATATTAAAATTATTCAATTTTATTTGCTAAAGTAAAATGATTGCAAATAGTATTTTTTGTATTTGTAGCAAATCATTAAAAATTTTTGAATATAAATATGTTTGCTTAAATTTGTATTCATAAAAAAAAGAAGTGTAAAAGCTACTCACTGTTTGTATTGAGTAATGTATTATGATGTAACAATCTAATCAATTATCAAGAGCCAAAACTCCTTGTTTTACAACTTTTATAAAAACAACCTTTTATTTAACAGATAAATATTATGAACCTTTACAAGGATTATCTTAACGAAATCGAAGAAAGAAAAGCTCAAGGTTTACACCCTAAACCAATTGATGGGGCTGAATTATTAAGCGAAATTATTTCGCAAATTAAAGATGTAAATAATGCTGATAGAGAGAATTCTCTAAAAATGTTTATTTATAATACATTACCAGGTACAACTCCTGCTGCAGGTGTAAAAGCTAAGTTTTTAAAAGAAATTATTTTAGGACAAGAAGAAGTTGCAGAAATTACTCCTGCTTTCGCTTTCGAGTTGTTATCTCACATGAAAGGTGGTCCTTCAATTGAAGTGTTATTAGATTTAGCTTTAGGAAACAATGTTGCTATTGCAGAACAAGCTGCTAAAGTTTTAAAAACACAAGTTTTCCTTTACGATGCAGACATGGATCGTTTAAAAAAGGCTTACCAAGAAAATAATGTAATTGCAAAAGATATTTTAGAAAGCTATGCAAAAGCTGAGTTTTTTACTGAATTACCAGCAGTTCCAGAAGAAATAAAAGTGGTTACTTATATTGCTGCTGAAGGTGATATTTCTACTGATTTACTATCGCCAGGTAACCAAGCACACTCGCGTTCAGACCGAGAATTACATGGTAAATGTATGATTACGCCTGAGGCGCAAGCTGAAATTGAAGCGTTGAAAACCTTACATCCTGACGCAAGCGTGATGTTGATTGCTGAAAAAGGAACAATGGGTGTAGGATCATCCCGTATGTCTGGAGTGAACAACGTAGCTTTATGGACAGGTAAACAAGCTTCTCCGTACGTTCCGTTTGTAAACATTGCACCAATTGTAGCTGGTACAAATGGTATTTCGCCTATTTTCTTAACTACTGTTGATGTTACTGGTGGTATCGGTATCGATTTAAAGAACTGGACTAAAAAAGTTGATGCAAACGGAGAAGTAGTGCGCAACGAAAACGGAGATATTGTTTTAGAAGAAGTTTATTCTGTAGCTACAGGTACTGTTTTAACAATCAATACAAAAACAAAAAAATTATACAACGGCGATAAAGAACTAATCGATATTTCTAAAGCTTTGACTCCACAAAAAATGGAATTTATTAAAGCAGGAGGTTCTTACGCTATCGTTTTCGGTAAAAAAGTACAAACATTTGCTGCTAAAACTTTAGGTATTACAGCGCCAGTTGTTTTTGCTCCGGCGAAAGAAGTTTCTATCGAAGGACAAGGATTAACAGCTGTTGAAAAAATCTTCAATCGTAACGCAGTTGGTGTTGCAGATGGTAAAGTTTTACATGCAGGTTCTGACGTTCGTGTAGAGGTTAATATTGTAGGTTCTCAAGATACTACTGGTTTAATGACTGCGCAAGAATTAGAGGCAATGGCAGCTACAGTTATTTCTCCAATTGTTGACGGAGCTTACCAATCAGGTTGTCATACAGCTTCAGTTTGGGACAAAAAAGCACAAGCTAATATTCCTAAATTAATGAAGTTTATGAACGATTTCGGTGTAATCACAGCGCGTGATCCTAAAGGAGTTTATCATTCTATGACAGACGTTATTCACAAAGTATTGAATGATCTTGCTGTTGATGATTGGGATATTATTATTGGTGGAGATTCGCACACACGTATGTCTAAAGGTGTTGCTTTCGGTGCCGATTCTGGTACAGTAGCTTTAGCTTTAGCAACGGGTGAAGCTTCGATGCCAATTCCAGAATCTGTAAAAGTAACTTTTAAAGGTGAAATGAAACCGCACATGGATTTCCGTGATGTGGTTCATGCAACTCAACAACAAATGTTACAACAGTTTGATGGTGAAAACGTATTCCAAGGACGTATTATTGAAGTTCATATCGGAACTTTATTAGCTGACCAAGCGTTTACTTTCACAGACTGGACTGCAGAAATGAAAGCAAAAGCTTCTATCTGTATTTCTCAAGATGATACATTGATTGAATCTTTAGAAATTGCTAAAAACCGTATCCAAATCATGATTGATAAAGGTATGGATAATAAAAATGCAGTTTTACAAGGTTTAATTAACAAAGCAAACAAACGAATTGAAGAAATTAAATCGGGTGAGAAACCAGCTTTAAAACCAGACGCGAACGCGAAATATTACAAAGAGGTTGTTATTGACTTAGATATTATTGAGGAGCCAATGATTGCCGATCCAGATGTAAATAACGCAGATATTTCTAAACGTTATACACACGATACCATTCGCGAATTATCGTTCTACGGATCAGATAAAAAAGTGGATTTAGGTTTCGTAGGATCTTGTATGGTGCATAAAGACGACTTGAAAATTGTTTCTCAGATGTTGAAAAATGTTGAAAAACAACAAGGTGAAGTAAAATTCAACGCGCCATTGGTTGTTGCAGCTCCAACATATAACATTATTGATGAGTTGAAAGCAGAAGGCGATTGGGAATATTTACAAAAATATTCAGGATTCGAATTCTCTGACGCACTTCCAAAACAAAATGCGCGTACAGAGTATGAAAATATTATGTACTTAGAGCGTCCTGGCTGTAACTTATGTATGGGCAACCAAGAGAAAGCAGCAAAAGGAGATACAGTGATGGCAACATCTACTCGTTTATTTCAAGGGCGTGTAGTGGAAGATAGCGAGCGCAAAAAAGGCGAATCGTTATTAGCCTCTACACCAGTAGTTGTTTTATCGGCTATTTTAGGACGTATTCCATCAATTGAAGAATATAAAGCTGCAGTAGAAGGAATTAACTTAACAAAGTTTAAACCAGTTTCTACAAAACTATAATTGTAGTAATCAGTAATAATTTTAAGAGCTACTCTATTTATAGAGTGGCTCTTTTTTATACAAATAACAATTAATTATTTAAAGTTTATTATATGGTAATTTATTAGTTTTAAGTTAAATGTGTTTTATGTTAAGTTAAATATTTTGAATTTAATGAAGTTAAATTTTATGATAATTAATTTTAATAAAAAAAACATTATTATTATGTTTTGGATTAGTAATAGTCTTTGCTCCATTTGAAATAATTGCTCAAGAAAAAATACTTTAAAGATGGACGAAAAATTGAAGGAATTGAAACC
>CANQRD010000102.1 GCA_947626185.1 uncultured Flavobacterium sp. | reverse complement strand
TTTTTTTATTGTAAAAACAGATACAAAAAAACAGCGAGATGTAAATTGTAAAATGTTTTTTTGAATCTTATTTTTTACTTTTTATTAACTGTATATTTAGAATAAAGCAGTAAATTTAAGTAAATTGAAAATTTATAATTATTACCTATGACTCTCGATTCTTTCATATATAGATTGAAACAGATTAAAGAAGCAATTCCGCATGGAATTGAAGCACACAGAATGATGTCGCCCAAAGAAAGAATGCGTTTTTTATACGTCGAAGATTTTGAAGATTTACATCCCAAAGAGTCAGCGGTAATGATGTTGCTCTATCCAAAGGACGATCAAATGAAATTATTACTCATTGAACGTGCGGTTTATGCAGGTGTACACTCAGGACAAATAGGATTTCCAGGTGGAAAGGTTGATAAAACAGATCCAGATTTAGAATATACTGCATTAAGAGAGCTTTATGAAGAAGTAGGAATTGATGCTAACGATATTAAAGTTGTTAAGCCCTATTCAAAAATATATATACCGCCAAGTAATTTTTATGTTCAACCTTTTTTAGGAATAGCTACAAAAGAAATAAATTTTTTACCAAATCCGGATGAAGTTGCCTCAATTATAGAACTTCCAATAGAGGTCGTTTTTGAGGATAGATTTGTAGAAGATGTAACTTTAAAAACAAGTTATTCAACACAAACTCAAGTACCTGCTTTTCGTTATAAAAACTATGTCATTTGGGGAGCTACAGCTATGATGATAAGTGAATTAAAAGAAACTTTGCGCTCATCATTTATTTATTAGTAGTTTTTGGACTAATTTTTAACTGAATTAAAAAATTAAAAAGAGTAAATTTATCACTTTTTATTAAAGAGTACTTATGGGGCTATTTAAAAAAAATCCGTTTGGACATATATTGTGGGTTAAGAAATGGATTATTAGATTTTTTGGTTTTTTAACTCATCAACGTTTTAGAGGTTTTAATGATTTGAAAATCGAAGGTTCTGAAATTATTAGAGATTTACCAGATACAAATGTGTTATTTATATCCAATCATCAAACCTATTTTGCTGATGTTGTATCAATGTTTCACGTGTTTAACGCTAGTTTGAAAGGCAGAGTAAATTCTATAAAAAACATTATGTATATCTGGAATCCTAAACTAAATATGTATTATGTTGCTGCTTCTGAAACTATGAAAGCTGGATTGTTACCACGAATTATGGCTTATGTTGGTGCTATTAAGGTAGATCGAACTTGGCGAAATGAAGGAGTAGAGTTGGAAGAAAAAAGAGAAGTAGATAAAAATCAGGTAGAAAATATCAAAGTAGCTTTAGACGATGGTTGGGTAATTACTTTTCCCCAAGGAACAACTAAATCGTTTAAACCAATTCGAAAAGGAACTGCACATATTATTAAAAACTATAAACCGATTGTTGTTCCCATTGTAATTGATGGATTTCGAAGGTCTTTTGATAAAAAAGGACTTCATTTGAAGAAAAAAGGAATTTTACAATCAATGGTTATTAAGCAACCACTTGATATTGATTATGAAAATGATACGATTGAACAAATAGTTGAAAAAATTGAAATGGCTATTGAACAACATCCATCATTTTTAAAAGTTTTACCTCAAGAATTCGTTGAGGAACAAGTTGAATTAGCAAATAAACGCACTTATGAGTATTATAATTCACGCAAGAATTATTAAAAAAGGTCATCTATAATTTATAGATGACCTTTTTTATTTAAGTAATATATTGCACTAGATTTTTTCCTTTTTAAATAGTAAATTACTGTTCATAATAAAGATAGCGCTCAAAATTAATAATATTCCTATCCATTGTATAAGAATAACTTGTTCGTTTAATAAGAAATAAGCAATTGTTACAGATACAGGTAATTCTATAGAAGCAACAATGCTTCCTAATCCAACTCCTGTATTTGGAAATCCCATATTAAGGAATATTGGAGGTAATATTGTGCCGAAAAGAGCCAAAAGTACCCCCCATGTATAAAAAATACTCCAATTAAAATCTCTTGTGATGGCAACATGATTAGTTAAGGTTTCATAAAATACTGCCATAATTGCTGAGTTATTCGGACCTATTTGCGTAATAAAAGCAAAAGTAAATACAATAATCGTAGCACCACATAACATGTATAAACTTCTGATTGGTGCAGGTAAGTGATTAGCTACTACGTTTGAAGCAAACATTGTTGTAGCAAACGAACAAGAGGCTAAAAAACCAAAAAATACTCCTCTATAATCTAAGTTTACATCGTAGTTCATTACGTTTGTAGCAAACATTGTTCCAAGTAAAATTATACCAACCGCAAATAATTTTAAAAGAGAAGGAAACTTTTTAGTTACTATACTTTCAATAACAACGCCAATCCATACCGATTGCATCAGTAAAACTACTGCAATTGATGCATCGATAAAACTAACAGCTAAGTAGTATAGTACAGAAGTAAATCCCATTGATGTGCCAGCTAGTATTAAATTTCTTTTGTTCATTGCTGTTGGAGTGGGCTCGTTTGTTTGTTTTTTTCGTATCATATTTATAAACAACATTCCAAACAAACCAAGTAGTACTTGAGATAGGGTAACTTCGGCAGTGGTAAAACCATTAGCATAGGCCAATTTTACAAACGATGCTAACATACCAAAACTAGAAGCACCAATGGCTACTAAAAAAACACCTTTTATTGTATTTTGTTCTTTCATTTCTTGTTTAAAATTTTGTACAAAGGTAATTATTAATTAATCGAAGATTTAGGACAAATGTCTATAGTTAATTCTTGAATTTGAAGATACGAAATAGCTAAATAAATAATTGTTTTATAACGAGTTATTTCTTGCATTAGAAGATATTAAGCCTTTAAATTTGTGAGCAATAGATTATTTAAAAAAGCAGAAAAGTGTACAATGGAAATATCACTTCAAAATTGGATTAAATCTCTTACTAGAATTGAGAAAAATAAACTTGAAAAAATAATAGTAAGAGAGCTAGATGAGGAAAGTAAAAATTATTTTGTGGCATTTGTTGATGAAAAAGAAAAAAGTCATGATGTACACGTCTATTTAAATAAACAAGTAATTGAAAAAAGTACTTGTGATTGCCTGAGTGCAACTACTACATGTTTACATCAAGAAGCGGTTTGGTATGCAATTGTAAATAGAAAAACGATTTCTTCCACACAAAAAGTTATTAAAAGTAAAAAGACATCTACAAAAACGAGTGTTAGTGCCAATTTATTACAAACGCTAACTAAAGAGGAGATACAAGATTGGTTAAAAGATGTGTTTAAAAAAAATAAGGTTTTAGAACAGCAATTTGTTGTTACATTTTCTCAAGAACAAAAGGAATATTCTGTAGAAGATGTAAAAAAACTAATGGATCAAACTTTTTTTGCTGTAGCTGGAAAAAGAAAAACATTGGAAGGAATAAAGATTAAGAAAATATTGGATACACTCGATATTGCTTTTAAGCCGATAAAAGATTATATAATTGTAAATATTAATCAGTCTATTGCTTATGATCTTTATACAGCAATTATGGATGGTATGTTGGTATTCGATCAGCGTATTGCTCATCATAGCAAAAGATTTAATGACTTTTATGAAAGTTTTAGCCTATGGTTTGCATTAAATTTAAATAATATTCAAGAGGTTCCTTATTGGGAGTTGCAAATACAACACATAATAAAAAACATTTTTATTGATAATAAAAAGTCAATTAATGCGAATTGTTTATTAGCAATGAATTTGTATGAAAATGGCTCTAATCAACAACAAGCCTATTTTGGTAAAGTTGTATTTGAAAATATTCGTTATTCAAGTTATTTGCGCTACGATTATAATGAGCAATTTATCGGCTTTATTCGAACTGTCGCACTAGATCATGATTATTTTGATGAATTAACATTCTTCTTTAAGCCTTCTTTTGGATGATTATAAGTTTTTTTACTTAAGTCAAATTCTTGTATTACTTCTATTGTTAATATATACCTTGTTTATAAGGTACTTAATATATTGTAATAAATAGCTATTTAATGTGTTGTTTTATTATATAAGGTAATTATTTGTGATATTAGATGATATTTGTCATTTATATTTGGTTAATTTTGCGTAAATTTGATTAAAATTAAAATAGATAAATATGAAAAAAGTATTACTAGCAGTTATTGCTTTAACTGCATTTGCAGTAAATGCACAAGAAGCACAAGAAGGATTTAAAGGTAGATGGTTTGCAATGGGAGAGTTAGGCTACTCAACACAAAACGACGGTAACGATAAAACGTTCACTGTTTTGCCAGCAGTTGGTACTTTTATTGCTCCAACAACTGCAGTTGGTTTAGCAGTTGGTTATCAAAATGTAAAAGGTGATTTTGAGTCAGATGCATTTATATTACAACCAATGGCAAGACAATATTGGGGAGTATCTGATAACTTTTTCTTATTTGGAGAAGCTGCAGTTCCACTTAATTTTGGTAAAGTGGCAGATGCTAAATATTCTAGTGTTGGGGTTAATTTAAGTGTTGGAGTTGACTACTTTATTACCAATAACTGGTCTGTTGAAGCTAAAGTTGGTGCAGCAGGATGGAATAGTTTTAAACCAAAAGGTGGGGATGCTTCAAATGATTTCAATATTGGGATTAACTCAGGCTTAACACAAGGTGTATCATTTGGGTTTAAATATGTGTTTTAATAAAAACGTTTGATTATAAAAAAGGTTTAACCATTTAGGTTTAACCTTTTTTATACTTATTATGTAAGTCTTTTCCTACCAAAATTAAAGGAATCGATTTTTCAATCCTATTAATTTTAGTGGTTTCTTTTTTAGCTAGTTCAAAATATTCAATATATTCTTTTTGTTTATAGGGAGTTAATAATTCAAATTGCTTTTTTAAAGTTTCATCTTTGGACAAATATTCTTCAAAAAGCAATGAATTTGTTGGAGTGTTTGTTTCTAATTCTGGTAGTTTTAGGTTCTGCTCTGCAATGTACATAGCTTCTTTTACATAAGCTCTAATCAGTTCTACATCAATTTCGTCAATAGAAGTAAATCTCCATTGGCGTAAACCTTTTGTTTTACCTTCTTGCGCATTGATCAGCTTCTTGGCTTCATCTTTTAAAAATACACCTTTATAAAACCAAATGCTGAAATATTTTTTAAAACCACCACATGCCACCACCATTTCGTTATTGTGGTAAAAAATATTAGCTCCCCATTTTTTTTGAGGTTGCATACCTTCTTCTTTAAAAATAGTAGAAACTACATCAATTTCTTTTTCCCACATACTACCTTTTATTTTTTACTTAGCTTGTTCATATATAAAATAAGGTCAATTAATCGAGAAGAATAACCAATTTCATTGTCATACCAGCCTACTACTTTTACCATTTTATCTAATACAGAAGTTAGTTGAGAGTCGAATAAACAAGAATTTGTATTTCCTAAAACATCTACGGATACAATAGGTTCATCAGTATAGGCTAAAATTCCTTTTAGTTGATTATTGGCAGCATCTTTAAAAGCTTGATTAATTTCATCAATAGATACTTGTCTTTTTACATAACAAGTAATATCTGTTAATGATCCATCAGGTACAGGTACTCTAATTCCACCACCACCAATTTTACCTTCATACTCCGGAAATATTTTTGTTAATGCTTTTGCTGCTCCAGTAGTGGTTGGTACAATTGATTGTGCAGCACCACGTGCTCTTCTTAAATCTTTGTGTGGCTGATCGTGTAAACTTTGATCTGTGGTGTAAGAATGTACCGTTGTAATGTAGGCTTGTTCTATGCCACACAATTCTTTAATTATTTTTACCATTGGAGCTGCGTTGTTTGTAGTACAGCTTGCGTTAGAAACAATCAGTTCTTCTTCAGTAAGTATTTGCTCGTTTACACCTAATACAATTGTTTTAATGGCATTGTCTTCTGGAGGAACTGATAAAATTACTCGTTTAGCACCTTGAGTTAGGTGTTCTTTTAACGATGCATATGTTTTTCTTTTTCCAGTAGATTCAATTACAAAGTCAATAGATAACTCTTTCCATGGTAAGTGGGCAATTTCTTTTTGACTGAAATAAGCAACTGGTTTATTATCAATAATCAATTGATTGTCGGTGCTTTTTATATCCACTTTAAAAATTCCATGAATGCTATCGTATTTTAATAAATGCGCCATGGTTTTTACATCCGCCAAATCGTTAATAGCAACAACTTCTATAGAAGGGTGATTGTGTAGTAGTTTAAATAGATTTCGCCCGATACGACCAAAACCATTAATTGCGATTTTTATTTTACTCATTATTTCTAAAAGAAGAATGGTCGTCAAGACGACGACCATATATTGAAAAATTATAGAATATGTTTTTGTGCTTTGTAAGAAGAACGAACTAACGCTCCACTTTCTACGTGTCTAAAACCTAACTCTAAACCAATTTTTTCGTATTTCTCAAACTGCTCTGGAGTGATGAATTCTTTTACAGGTAAGTGTTTTTTACTAGGTTGCAAATATTGTCCGATAGTTAAAACATCTAATCCTACAGCTTTTAGATCGTGCATTGTTTGAATTACTTCTTCTTCCGTTTCTCCAAGACCTAACATAATACCAGACTTGGTTCTTTTTGCACCATTGTCTTTTAAGTATTTAAGTACTGCTAAGCTTCGTTCGTATTTAGCCTGAATGCGCACTTCTCTTGTCAGTCTTTTTACTGTTTCCATATTGTGAGAAATCACTTCAGGAGCTACTTCTAGAATTCTATCGATGTTTCTTTCAATTCCTTGAAAATCAGGGATCAATGTTTCCATTGTTGTACCAGGGCTAATTCTTCTCACTGCTTTTACAGTTTCTGCCCAAATAATAGAACCTCCATCTTTTAAATCGTCTCTGTCAACACTTGTAATTACCGCGTGTTTAATGTTCATTAACTTAATTGAACGTGCAACTTTTTCAGGTTCATCCCAATCTACTGTTTCGGGACGACCAGTTTTTACTCCGCAAAATCCACAAGAGCGTGTACAAATATTACCTAATATCATAAAAGTTGCAGTTCCTTCACCCCAACATTCTCCCATATTAGGACAACTACCTGATGTACAAATGGTATGCAGTTTATACTTATCAACCAATCCTCTTAACTCTGTATATTTTTTACCTGTTGGTAACTTTACACGTAGCCATTTTGGTTTTGGTTGGGTTTGTGTTTTTTTATCTAAAATTGTCTCCATGTCTTCATTTTATCAAAAAACAAATATACTTAAAAGTTCATTTTTAAACGCTGTTTTTCTGAATTTTAAATTGTTTTTATGAAAGGAGAAGCTTTTAATTTTAGTTTGTAGTTATTTTATTATTAAGAAAAGTTTTTTACATGTT
>CANQRD010000101.1 GCA_947626185.1 uncultured Flavobacterium sp. | reverse complement strand
AATCGGGTAGATCAACGCATACAAGAAGCCGAAAAATTAGGTTTTTCAAAAATATACATATCAAAATACAATAAAATCACCTATCAATCTAAAAATATAGAAGTCGTTTTAGTATCAAAAATTGAAGATTTGGTAAGTGGGTTGTTTTAAAAAGTTTAAAACTTATTACCCGTAGTGCATTATAAAATATCCACTGGCGCAAATATTTATATGTTTTTTAAACCACAATAGAAAATATAGTTTTTTATCATCGATAAAACACATAGTTAAGCTATGTTTATTTTGAAAGATACAAAAACTATATAATCTAAAACTAGTTCAACAGTAAATACAGAATTTATGTGACAAAAAAAACAACTGTTTGTTTTTCAACTTATTACACACAAAGAGATAATACCCTACGCGCAACTTATTTTATTTGATTAATCGGGAGCCTTAGCTTTTTTAACCTAAGCGAAATAGCTCTTTTAGTTTTTTTATCTTTCTCATTTTAAACCTGCTAAAACACATCTTTTTTGTAGCGTTACTTTTTTATATTACAAAAAAAACTTATATTTATGTAATTTTTAACTTTAAATATTTTAAATATGTTTAAAAAGCTATCTTTTATGGCATTATTATCACTTTTAATAATGTCATGCAGTAATGAGTCTGAAACTTCATTAACCGAAGAAACATTTGAACAAAGTGCTAAGCAAGTTAATTTATCTGTAACAGAAAATTTCAGAAAAGCCATTAACGAAATGAACCAGCCAAAGTATCACCCTACAAAGGAGTACACCGAAAAGTACGGCAGTGAACTTTCGCCCGAGCGTAAGCAAATTTTACTCGAACCTGCCAAAGAACTCATTTATTCAACAGGTATTGATGAACGAGCCTTACAAAATGAATCCAATGGCGACATTAACATTATTTTAAACAAAGCGTTTGAAATTTACATTTCACAAACTTCTAAAAAATAACAATTATGAAAAAGTTAGCCTCATTAATTTTAGCTTTCGTATTTGTGCCAAGCGTTTTTGCTGCAAGCACAATGCATGTAATTAATGCCTCGGTAAATTACACGCTGTATTTTAACACCATAGCAATGGGAAATTGTTACCCGCAGTTTAAAGAATACTATCCGTCCTCACCAAGCGGAGCTGGCTATTGTGATTTATCAGCAGGCGGTTCAATTTCATTCAATACTTACTTGCAACTAGAATCATATTACTCTGGTTTACTAATGTCAACAAAAACAAGTTCAACCGGATCCTTTGGAGGTACTTCAATTATGGCAGCAGATATGGAAATGGGTATTCCTCAATTAGGTATTGATTGGGCTGTAATTAATTACAAAATGGAAAGTGCAACAGATGTTGAAGGTGTCTCGCTAGGATCTTCTGACTATTCAAGTTGTCATGGATTACCTGACTCTTGGGGTAGTTATGGCACTACTGACACTTACAGTTATTTTACCATTGGTGGCACAAACAAATGCTTTGTTGCAGGAGAATAGTAATTTTAATTTGCAAGCAAGTTTTCTAAAAAAACTTGCTTGCTTACTTTACTTATGATTATGAATAGAATTTTATTTTTACTTATTTCAATCATATTTGTGAATAATGCTTTTTCACAAGTGTTGTTTAATGAATACACAAAAAACTGGGCTACTTATTTTGGCGGGCAAGGCACACGTTTTACCAATAGTTTTGTGGACAGTAATGGGGATATTATAGCAGTTGGCGAAATTACAGGCGGAATAAATCAGGTACTTTCCGATGAAGATTATTACAATTCATTTTGCACTTCAACACTTCCTGAATTTATGTACAACACTTCTTTGGTAACACCCTCTTACGCGAACCAAACAATAATTGCAAAATTTTCGCCCAGTGGCAATTTAATAAAATCTGTTTACTTACCTTTTTACACTATGGTAGCCAAAATAGATAGTAATGACAATATTTATATTGGAGGAAGTACGCACACAAACAATCTTGCTACACCTAATGCTTGGAACGAAACACCTTTCCCCGAAACCGTAAATAACTATGGAATAATGGCAAAACTAAACGATGATTTTTCTATCAACTGGTTAACTTATGTTCCTTCCTTTTCCATTAGTGAATTTTCCTTAGACGAAAATGATAATATTTATGGTATTACCACCACAAAAACAATGAATGGCATTACCACCACAAACGCATTTCAAGAAAATTTTATATATGAAATAACAGACAATAATGAATATTATGATAATGGTTATTTGTTTAAACTAAACAACCAAGGCCAACTGCAATGGGCAACTTACTATGGACTAACTTATGGCGGGGCTGTTGATTATATGAATGGTGAACTAATAACATCGTTTAACAGAAGTAGTTTAACATTAACACAATACGATGCCGATTTTTACACACCCAATGCTTACTCGCAAAATCCATCTTCACAAATTATTACAAAATTTAATGCTACAACAGGCGAACGCACATACAGCACCTATTTAGATTCTGGTATTTTTCGAATAACTAATGATGGCGAAAACTATTATTTTTATGGGAATGGTCCTGAAATAACATTAAATGGGCTAATAAGCCCTAATGCATATCAGCCAAATTTTGGAGGCATGTTAGATTTATATTTAGGAAAATTTGACCAAAATATAAATCCCATTTGGGGAACTTACATTGG
This sequence comes from uncultured Flavobacterium sp., assembly GCA_947626185.1. Taxonomy (GTDB): domain Bacteria; phylum Bacteroidota; class Bacteroidia; order Flavobacteriales; family Flavobacteriaceae; genus Flavobacterium. The sequence continues at coordinate 4,726 of CANQRD010000101.1, read as the reverse complement.
TGGAACAGATTTAGAGCTCATTGAAGTATATAACAATATAACAATTAAAGACAATGCTTTATATATCATAGGTTTTACAGCAAGTAACTTTGATATTAATTCTCCATTCCCATACCAAAATAATTACGCAGGTGGTAATGATCTTTTAATGATGAAATTTTCATTAAACGGTGATTTTATATGGGGCAGCTTTTTGGGCGGTGATAATCAAGAATTTTACGGAAGTATTGTTCCTGTAAGCGATGATACTTTTTATATTGTAGGCAACACTTATAGCCAAAATAACATTGCTACCGCAGATAGTTACCAAGAAAATATAAGTTTTCACCCTTCATATCCAAATATTAATAAAGGAAATGGCTTTATCGCAAAATTTGCACGACAAGATGATCTTTCTGTTGATGATTTTAATGAAAATAGCTTTTCAATTTTCCCTAATCCTATTTACAACGAGGTAACAATATCAGGAAATTTAAAAGATACTTATTCCCTTACTATTCATAATGCCTTAGGACAAAGTGTATATCATACAAAATTAAATAACTCATCAAGCCAGACCATTGATGCTACAAATTTAAGTTCAGGAATATATCTTTTGATTATATCTGAAAACAACAAAAGATTTTATTCAAAAAAGATTTTGAAAAAATAATACACCACCATAAAACTTTCCCTTAATTATTCATCAAAAATAGTTCAATTTTTAGATATAGTAAGCCCCCTCTGTGTTTTTGTTAAAAGCGGCAAGATAATTGTTAGTAACATCATAAATTTAAAGCATAATAAATAGTTATGAAAAATATTTTGTTTCCTGCTGCTATTGTTTTCAGCATAACGGCAAATGCACAAAAGCCTGTTTTTACGCAAGCACAAACAAATACTTTGTTGCAGGAGAATATTAATTTTAATTTGCAAGCAAGTTTTCTAAAAAAACTTGCTTGCTTGCTTTACTTATGATTATGAATAGAATTTTATTTTTACTTATTTCAATCATATTTGTGAATAATGCTTTTTCACAAGTGTTGTTTAATGAATACACAAAAAACTGGGCTACTTATTTTGGCGGGCAAGGCACACGTTTTACCAATAGTTTTGTGGACAGTAATGGGGATATTATAGCAGTTGGCGAAATTACAGGCGGAATAAATCAGGTACTTTCCGATGAAGATTATTACAATTCATTTTGCACTTCAACACTTCCTGAATTTATGTACAACACTTCTTTGGTAACACCCTCTTACGCGAACCAAACAATAATTGCAAAATTTTCGCCCAGTGGCAATTTAATAAAATCTGTTTACTTACCTTTTTACACTATGGTAGCCAAAATAGATAGTAATGACAATATTTATATTGGAGGAAGTACGCACACAAACAATCTTGCTACACCTAATGCTTGGAACGAAACACCTTTCCCCGAAACCGTAAATAACTATGGAATAATGGCAAAACTAAACGATGATTTTTCTATCAACTGGTTAACTTATGTTCCTTCCTTTTCCATTAGTGAATTTTCCTTAGACGAAAATGATAATATTTATGGTATTACCACCACAAAAACAATGAATGGCATTACCACCACAAACGCATTTCAAGAAAATTTTATATATGAAATAACAGACAATAATGAATATTATGATAATGGTTATTTGTTTAAACTAAACAACCAAGGCCAACTGCAATGGGCAACTTACTATGGACTAACTTATGGCGGGGCTGTTGATTATATGAATGGTGAACTAATAACATCGTTTAACAGAAGTAGTTTAACATTAACACAATACGATGCCGATTTTTACACACCCAATGCTTACTCGCAAAATCCATCTTCACAAATTATTACAAAATTTAATGCTACAACAGGCGAACGCACATACAGCACCTATTTAGATTCTGGTATTTTTCGAATAACTAATGATGGCGAAAACTATTATTTTTATGGGAATGGTCCTGAAATAACATTAAATGGGCTAATAAGCCCTAATGCATATCAGCCAAATTTTGGAGGCATGTTAGATTTATATTTAGGAAAATTTGACCAAAATATAAATCCCATTTGGGGAACTTACATTGGTGGAACAGATTTAGAGCTCATTGAAGTATATAACAATATAACAATTAAAGACAATGCTTTATATATCATAGGTTTTACAGCAAGTAACTTTGATATTAATTCTCCATTCCCATACCAAAATAATTACGCAGGTGGTAATGATCTTTTAATGATGAAATTTTCATTAAACGGTGATTTTATATGGGGCAGCTTTTTGGGCGGTGATAATCAAGAATTTTACGGAAGTATTGTTCCTGTAAGCGATGATACTTTTTATATTGTAGGCAACACTTATAGCCAAAATAACATTGCTACCGCAGATAGTTACCAAGAAAATATAAGTTTTCACCCTTCATATCCAAATATTAATAAAGGAAATGGCTTTATCGCAAAATTTGCACGACAAGATGATCTTTCTGTTGATGATTTTAATGAAAATAGCTTTTCAATTTTCCCTAATCCTATTTACAACGAGGTAACAATATCAGGAAATTTAAAAGATACTTATTCCCTTACTATTCATAATGCCTTAGGACAAAGTGTATATCATACAAAATTAAATAACTCATCAAGCCAGACCATTGATGCTACAAATTTAAGTTCAGGAATATATCTTTTGATTATATCTGAAAACAACAAAAGATTTTATTCAAAAAAGATTTTGAAAAAATAATACACCACCATAAAACTTTCCCTTAATTATTCATCAAAAATAGTTCAATTTTTAGATATAGTAAGCCCCCTCTGTGTTTTTGTTAAAAGCGGCAAGATAATTGTTAGTAACATCATAAATTTAAAGCATAATAAATAGTTATGAAAAATATTTTGTTTCCTGCTGCTATTGTTTTCAGCATAACGGCAAATGCACAAAAGCCTGTTTTTACGCAAGCACAAATTCAATCGGCACGCGTTTATAATAATGCTGCCGAGCTAAAACATAAGGCTTCAACCCAAATTTCTTCAGGCACTTCTGAAATTGTTATTACCAATGTTGCCAATTATCTAAACGAAAATACCGTGCAAATTGGCGTGCCAAAGCATGTTACGGTTATGTCGGTTCAGTTTACCAATGCGTATGTAGAAGAATACGACAACAACCAAGATTCGCCCTTGGTAAAACCTGTTAAGGAAGAAATTAAAAAGAAAGAAACCGAGTTAAAAACGCTGCAAAACCAGTTGACAGCAGAGCGTAAAAGTGTAGAGCTTTTAGATAAAAATCAATCTATGAGTAATGCACAGAATTTTTCGGTAGCTGAATTAACCAAGCTTTTGGAATTTTATAAAACCAAACGATCAGAATTATCCAATTCTATCAATAAATTAGAACTTCAAGAAACCGCTTTAAAGGAAGAATTAACTGCTTTAAAAGGAAAGTTAACCTTTAACGAAACCACTTCCGAAAAAACAAGTCAAGGAAAACTGATTGTAAACGTAATGAGCAATGAGGCGGGTAACATTCCATTAGAAATATCGTATTTAACCAACCAAGCAACTTGGCAACCGAGTTATGAAATGCGCATCGATAAAATCAACGCGCCAATAAATATGTTGTACAAAGCACAAGTACAACAAAACACAGGTATCGATTGGAAAAATGTAAAATTATCATTGACAAGTGGTCCGGCAAATCAAAACACCTTTGCGCCGGTCTTAAACCCTTGGTTTTTGGATTATTATACCCCTGTAGCTTATAGAAGTAGTCGAAATGACGATGTAGCAAGAGCTTCAAGCACTGTTACTTCTAAAACAATTGAAGGGAGACCAAATGCAAGTGTGATACAAACTTTACAGGGACAAGTTCCAGGTTTAGAAATATCAAGCGCTCCTTCAACAATTAATGATTTCACTCAAATTAACGAAAACCAGTTAAACATTGCGTTTGATATTGATATTCCGTACACTATTTTAAGCAATGGCAAACAACACAGTGTAGCTTTAAAAGACACCCAATTACCGGCAACTTACAGTTATATTAGCACACCAAAATTAGATACTAACGCCTATTTAATTGCCAAAGTTAAAAATTATGGTGACTATAATATTTTACCCGGCGAAGCCAATGTGGTTTTTGAAGGAATGTATGTTGGTAAAACTTATGTAAACGCCAATGCCAACGAAGACGAACTGCGCTTAAGTTTAGGAAAAGATCAAAATATTTCGGTAACAAGAACGTTGATTAATGATAAATCGGGAACTAAAACATTGTCTTCACGCAAAGTTCAAGATTTTGTTTATGAAATAGCAATCCGCAACAACAAAAAAGAAAATGTTACTTTAATTGTTGAAGATCAGATTCCAATAAGCAGTAATACCGACATCGAAATTACTTTAACCGATAAAAACGGTGCAAAAGTAGATGAAGAAAAAGGTAAACTAACTTGGGAAGTTAATTTAAAACCAAATGAAACAAAGAAAATTCGTTTTGGCTATCAGATAAAGTCAGCTAAAGATAAAGATATTTTATTATAAGATTTTCAACACCTTTTCTACATAGAAAGGGTGTTTTTACTTTAATCACTTAATATTCCCGAATAATACTTTATCTTTGTAACACGCAACGGGGTGCCTATTGGCTGAGATGATACCCGGGAACTTGGTTCTGCACCTGATCCGGATAATGCCGGCGTAGGGATTGTAACTTTATCATCTCATCATTTAATTTATTTTATAATG
>CANQRD010000100.1 GCA_947626185.1 uncultured Flavobacterium sp. | reverse complement strand
TTGAGTAATTTGCTCCACCCAGGCAGACTTTAGTCTGCTTTAACAAACTATGGACTTTCAGTCCATAGTGGTTTATTATTTTTACTTTTTGAATTCACGAATCTCGTAAACTCGATTTGACCATATTTGATGTACAAATTGTGTTTTGTCTTTACACTCGTTGGATGCAACAAGTAAGATGTGATTTGGAGCAGGAATTAATCCACGTTGCTTTAAGATGCAATATACACTTGATTCAGACAAATAAATCCCTTGTTCATCAGTGATTTTAAAAGCCAATTCTCTAGAGGATAACTTAGGATATTTTAAAGCTAATTCAACCACAAGATCTTTTTGAGTTTCTGGAATACTGTTCCATTGTCGATTAGTTACTCTTTGTTTTGGTTTTAATCCTTCAAATCCATTTTCAAGATAACTTTGGTACCATTTGTAAAACGTACTACGAGCAATTTCATACTCTTGCAAGAGGTTCGTTTTACACCTAACTCACTGCGTGTGACTTGCCGAATTATCTCGTATTTCTCACTAGGAGTTAATCCCATATAGCGTTTGAATTGATCTTTTAATCTAACATATCCAAACTTTTTTTACAATATCGTAGCGTAAAACCAAATCAGCAACCATCTCTTTTAATCGAGCATTTTCCTTCTTTAGTTGTTCCCATAATTAAAGTTACATTTTTTAGGAAATACTATCTTAAACTATAGCTTTAAAATACCCACTTTTTACTAAAAATTTATAAAATAATTTTCAGTAGATTTCTTTTAGCATTACTGTTAGCTATATATACCAATTTTAAAGACTACTTTGTTCTTTGTTTTGAGGATTTTTTAGTAATATGTATCTGAACAAAATCTGAAATATCTACACAAGAAGTGCTTTTATCAGATAAGATAATACCACCCACTTGGAAGTTTTTCCTAATCATTTCATTAACACCTTTAGCTTTACTACGTTTAAACAGTTTAATAGAGCTATAGGTTAAATAATCATTTAGGTATTCTACTAGTAAGTCATTTTTTTGAATGTTTTATATACAAAATTTAGACTTGTGATTAAAAGAGTTTTAAAAATAAAAAATACTTCGCATAAATGGTTAAATTTGCTCATCACAATTGTAATTTTACATTTATTATGCTTTCAAATCGCTTTAGATTAAATGAGTTGTTGGTACTTTTTTACCGATTGTTTTTAGCATTTTTCTTTTATTTTATTGCTCGAGTATTGTTTTATACTTACAACAGCGATCTATTATCAGTTGATTCGTTAGGTCAATTTATAACCTTAGCTTATCATGGAATCACGTTTGATCGTATGGCGATTTTTTATGTAAATAGTTTATTCATAATTTTATCAATTATTCCAGTTTTTAAATCAACTTCTAAGGGTTATCAAAAAATTGTTTTTTGGAGTTATATTATTCCAAACTTACTCGCATATTCTACAAATTTTATCGATTTTATTTACTATCGCTTTATCTATTCTCGTACTACTATTGCTGTTTTTGATAGCTTAGAACACGAAACAAATAAAGGTACCTTATTCTTAAATTTTTTAATTAACTATTGGCATGTATTTGCTTTATGTATAATACTTTGTGTTTTATGGATTTATTTATATAAGCGCGTAAGATTTACTAAAACAATAGTAATAGAGTCAAAAAAAATGTACTGGATATCAAGCAGTGTGATTTTTGTAGGAGTAGCGATTGGATTTATTGCTGGTGTTCGGGGTGATCTGAAAAAAACAACTCGCCCTTTAAATATTATTGATGCCAATAGGTATGTTGAAAAACCAGAACATGCAGATATTGTACTGAATACACCTTTTGCTATTTTACGTACAATAGGAAAAACAAGCTTTAAAAAGGTAGATTTTATGGACGAGGAAACATTGTCTGAATATATAACTCCGTTCAAAAAGTATAATAAAAATGAACCAAGTACACCTAATATCATTATTTTTATTACAGAAAGTTATGCTAGAGAATACAGTGGTGCATTTAATCAGGATATGAATATTCCTAATTATAAAAGTTATACTCCGTTTATTGATTCGTTAGCACAGCATAGTCTTATTTTTCCAAACGCATTTGCAAACGGTTATAAATCTATTCATGGAGTTTCGTCCATAATAGCAGGTATTCCTTCTTTTAAAGATGCTTTTACTTCTTCTCCATATCCAAAACAAGAAATAGAATCATTGGTTTCAACATTAAAGTCAAAAGGATATGACACTTCTTTTTTTCATGGAGCTCCAAATGGTTCAATGGGGTTTTTAGGTTTCGGAAACATTTTGGGCTACGATCATTATTATGGTAAAACAGAATACAATAATGATGATGATTTTGACGGAACTTGGGGAATTTGGGACGAACCATTTTTTCAATACATGAGAAAAACGCTATCAGAAAAAAAACAACCATTTTTTGCTACATTGTTTAGTGTTTCTTCTCATGAACCATTTAATATTCCAGCAAAATATGAAGGCAAATTTCCTGTTGGAAATCAGCCAATTCATAAAACAGTGGGGTATACAGATTATGCATTTAAACGATTTTTTGAAGAAAGTAAAAACGAACCATGGTTTAAAAATACAATTTTTGTTATAACAGCAGATCATACCAATCAAATTGATTATGATGAGTATAAAAAGTTGGTAAATAGAACAGCAGTGCCAATTTTATTCTATACGGCCGATGAACGCTATAAAGGAATAAATAAAGATTTGGCACAACAAATAGATATTTATCCAACATTGTTAGATATGATTGGTTATGATAAGTCTTTTAGAAGTTGGGGACGTAGTTTAGTAAATGATACTATTACAAAACCATTTACAATTAATTATGGAGCGAATGAATATACTTATCAAGAAGGGAATTATATCGTCCGTTTCAATGGAAATGAAGTAACTGGTTTTTATGATATTAATGATAAAGGCTTGGAAAAGAACCTGATCAGTAATACAAATACTGAAATGAAGCAATTAGAAATGAAGTGTAAGGCATTTATACAAGATTATTTTGAAAGAATTATTGATAAAAAGTTATATTAATTTTTTTCGTTCTTATTGTTTGATATAAAATCCAATAAGGGTTTATAATAGCAGGTTTTAATAATTTTTATTATTTAAAAAAAATTATATATCAAATAAACAATTGGTTTTAGCTGTTTTTATATTAGAAGAATAGTTGAAAATGTTGTACTTTTGCCAAGTTTTATTCATAACAACACACAACAAATAAACAACTAATGAGACAAACTAAGTATATTTTCGTGACAGGAGGCGTTACTTCTTCTTTAGGAAAAGGAATTATTGCAGCTTCTTTAGCAAAATTGCTACAAGCACGTGGTTACTCAACTACTATTCAAAAATTTGATCCTTATATCAACGTTGATCCAGGAACATTAAATCCATATGAGCATGGAGAGTGTTTTGTAACTAACGATGGAGCTGAAACGGATTTAGATTTAGGTCATTATGAAAGATTTTTAAACGTACCAACATCACAAGCTAATAACGTAACAACTGGTCGTGTTTATTTGTCTGTGATTGAAAAAGAGAGACGAGGTGAGTTTTTAGGAAAAACAGTACAAGTTGTTCCGCATATTACCAATGAAATAAAAGAGCGCATGCAACTTTTAGGTAAATCGGGCGATTATGATATTATTATTACTGAAATTGGAGGTACGGTTGGTGATATAGAATCGTTGCCTTACATTGAGTCAGTGCGTCAATTATTATGGGAGCTAGGAGACAATAACGCAATTGTTGTTCACCTAACTTTAGTACCTTATTTAGCTGCTGCAGGTGAGTTAAAAACAAAACCAACTCAACATTCTGTAAAAACATTGATGGAAAGCGGAATAAAGGCTGATATTCTTGTATGCCGTACTGAGCATGAATTAAGCACAGAAATTCGTCAGAAATTAGCTAAGTTTTGTAATGTTAAGCCAGAAGCAGTTATACAATCAATTGACGCAGAAACGATATACGATGTACCGAATTTGATGTTGGAAGAAGGTTTGGATAAAGTAGCTTTAAAGCGTTTAGATTTACCTGAAAAACAAACGCCAGATTTAGTAAAATGGAATGAATTTATTCACCGATTAAAATTTCCAACACATGTGGTGAATATTGGATTGGTAGGTAAGTACGTGGAATTGCAAGATTCTTACAAATCTATCCTAGAAGCTTTAGTACACGGAGGAGCTGAAAATCAAACAAAAGTAAATATAATTACTATTCAATCTGATTCGATTACAGGACAAAATGTTGCAGAAAAATTGAAAAATTTAGACGCAATTTTAGTCGCTCCAGGATTTGGATCGAGAGGAATAGAAGGAAAGATAGAAACTGTAAAATATGCAAGAGAAAACAATATACCATTTTTAGGTATTTGTTTAGGAATGCAAATGGCAGTAATTGAATATGCTAGAAATGTTCTTGGATATAAGACAGCAAATACAACAGAGGTAAACGAGAGTACACAATACCCAGTAATTACTTTTATGGAAGACCAAAAAGACATTACAGATAAAGGTGGTACAATGCGTTTAGGAGGTTGGGACTGTAAATTAAAAGAAGGTTCAAAAGCATTTGATATTTATGGTACTAGTTTAATCAACGAACGTCATCGTCATAGATATGAATTTAATAACCAATTTTTAGAAGAATTTGAAGAGGCAGGATTAACAGCTTCTGGATGGAATCCTGAAACTGGACTTATCGAGATAGTAGAATTGGATACGCATCCGTTCTTTATAGGTGTTCAGTTCCATCCTGAGTATAAAAGTACAGTAGCTAAACCGCACCCTCTTTTTGTTAATTTTGTAAAGGCAGCTATTGCATATAAATCAAATTAATGCATTAGTATCTTTAATATAAAAAGATTCAAGATTATTGATCACTTAGAAATTAAGTAATGGAAGGAAAAAAATTAGACCGCAACAGTATTATTGGCTTTGTTATCATTGCAGGATTACTTGTTTGGATGATGTTAAGCAACATCAACAAAGAGCAGCAATCCATGGAAAATAATGCTGAGTTAGCACAAAAAGAAAGTATTAAAAAAGAACAAGCAGCAAGTTTTGAAGAAGCATTAAAAAATAATGTTGAAAACGATTCGTTAAATCAAGAACAGCTAAAAGCTACATTTGGATCTTTCGCTTACAGCGCAGCATTGCCTTCAGCTCAAGGAGGTAGTACAATTCTACAGTCTGATTTACTTACTTTAGAAATTGATAATAAAGGAGGTAAATTAACAAATGTTACAGTTAATAAATTTAAAAGATTTAGCAAAGATAGTGGTGAGTTAGTTCAACTTATAAAAGATCACAATGCTAACTTTAATATTCAATTATTTACAAAAGATAATAGAGTTTTTAATACAGAAGATTTGTTTTTTGAACCTACTTTAACTAAAGAAGGAGAAAATCAAGTACTTTCAATGCGTCTAAAAGCTTCAGAAAATCAGTTTTTAGAATATCGTTATGTATTAAAGCCAGATAACTATATGTTGGACTTTTCAATCAGAACACAAGGGTTAAATAATATCGTAGATGTTTCAAAAACTCCTGAGTTAAATTGGGTAATGAAAACGTATAGAAATGAAAAAAGTATTTCTTATGAAAATAGATATGTACGTCTTTATTATGAATATGACAAAGACAAAGATAATAATCTAAGTGAGTCTAGTAAGGATGATACAAAAGAGTTGAAAGATGTTGCGTATATTGCTTATAAACAGCACTTTTTCTCATCTATATTATTAACTGATAAAGATTTCGAATCAGCTAAGGTAAATAGTAAAAATTTAGTTTTAGACGAAAAAGTAGATACTGTTTTTACTAAAAAATTCTCAAGTGTTATTGCATTAAATTATACTAATGGAGAATTAAACTACGATATGAACTGGTATTTTGGTCCGTCAGATTATAAAATTTTAAAATCTTACGATCGTGGTTTAGATAATATTATTCCATTAGGATGGGGGATATTTGGTTGGATGAACCGCTTCTTATTTATTCCAGTATTCGGATTATTGGTTAAATTTTTACCTTACGGAATTGCTATTATTGTATTAACAATTTTAGTGCGTTTATTCACTTCGCCATTAACGTATAAATCATACGTTTCTCAAGCTAAGATGAAAGCAATTCGCCCAGAGGTGAATGAATTAAACGAAAAGTTTAAAAACGATCCGATGAAGAAACAGCAAGAAACAATGAAGTTGTATTCTAAAGCAGGTGTAAATCCTATGGCAGGATGTATTCCAGCATTATTGCAAATTCCAATTTTCTATGCCTTGTTTCAATTCTTCCCATCGTCTTTTGATTTGCGTCAAAAAAGCTTCTTATGGGCAGATGATTTATCGTCATATGATTCAATTTATCAATTGCCTTTTAGTATTCCTTTTTATGGAAATCACGTAAGTTTATTCCCAATTTTAGCTTCTATTGCTATTTTTGTTTACATGAAAATGACTACTGGTGACCAGCAAATGGCGCAGCCTACACAGGAAGGTATGCCAGATATGAGCAAAATTATGAAGGTAATGGTGTATATTTCTCCATTAATGATGTTATTCTTCTTTAACAATTATGCATCAGGACTGAGTTTATACTATTTTGTATCTAATACAATTACTATCGGAATTATGTATGTGATTAAAAATCATATTGTAAAAGAAGATAAGATTAAAGCAATTATTGACGAAAATAAAACTAAGCAACGCCCTCAAGGAAAATGGCAGAGAAAAATGCAAGAAATGATGGAGCAAGCGCAAGAGCAACAACGTCTAAAAGATAAAAAATAATAATTTTAATCCCTCGAAGATTTCGAGGGATTTTTTTTTAATCTTTTTATTATTGTGATTTAGGTTTTTTAATTATAATTTATTTCTAACAAATACATGATTTATGAATGCTCTTCGTTATCAAAGAAAATCATTTTAACACTTTACTACAAGCTATGTAGTTCCACATCATCAACCCAGAGATGGTGGTATCAAATCATTAAGTAAGGAACGAAAGCCATCTAACCAAACATTCTTGCTTCAATAGAATATTTTTATTTATATAGTCGTTTTTTAGTTTGTATAATATAGCATATCTCTCATAAGGTGGAGCTTTTGATAAAAATTATCACTTTGGAAGAAGTAAATGAGGCACTATATCTGACTTTAAATTATCTTTGTGGAGTACTTGGTACACAGGGTTGTAGGTTTTGTTTGTTGAGCGACACAAATCTTTACACCCCTTGTTTATTTTATAAAAGTTAAGATTAATTTAATAATTAAATTATATTTTACTGATTATCAATTATTTTTAATTATATTTGTAGTATAATTACGTATAACAGGTTTCTGTTGCTTTCTCTGGAAAAGTTAAATATAACTATTTTTATCTCTCTCAGTTTTGCTTTTTCAGGTGCCAATAAAAAATTTTCTATATAACAATAACAATTGGCAA
>CANQRD010000099.1 GCA_947626185.1 uncultured Flavobacterium sp. | reverse complement strand
CAACAAAGTATATCGGGTTGTTGTACGCATAATTATAAGGCGTCCACCTTCTTGAAACTTCCGCCAGCGGATCTACACTTAGCCACATCTACTCAACTTTCTGCTCGCACGTCACTCAATGTCACAAAGAACTTAACTCTTCCTTTTTCAAATATACTTTTTTATTTCATTTTTCTTTTCAATTGAAAGAAAAAAGTATGCTCGATTTTTTAGTCGGATTTTCTAAATCCGATTAAAAAATGAGCAAACAACCGAAGGGCGTTAGCAAAAGAGTTCCGTTAAATTCCCTAAAGGGCAAAGTTGGATTTTGAGTGCGGTTTGTTAAAACTGGCAATCCAAAAGTACATCTTGCACTACAACTTTTACCTTGTATTTTTTAACTTTTCCACTCTTGGTGGCAAGAATATTTTTGGGTACGGTTTGTTAAAAGTGGACGTACAAAAGTACATCTTGCACGACAACTTTTACCCTGTGTTTTCTTTAACAATCTGACAGCCTAAATTTTATACAATTATATATTTATACAATTATATATTTACATAATTATATAAAAATCTGTTTCTTAAAAAAGTAAAAACAGCCTTGAGCTAAAACGGCTGGGCTGAACGGTTAGGAAAGCCCAAGCTACTGCGAGCCGACCCTGCGAGTGGAGCAAGGGGGTTGCAAAAGAAAGCGCGCCTTGGCGGGCGGTTTGCAGCTCTGTGAAGTGAGAGCTGGCGCAGGTTTTTGTCTATTTCAAAAAAACTGTGACAGCCCAAAACGCACACACAAGGGCAACTTATGCCGAAGGCAACAACACGGTTGACCGAAGCCCACAGCGACCAGCAGGCGAGCTAAATTATGGAAGGCGACGGAGGTTGATACGGCTGATGGAACGAAGCTTTAGTGAAGTGTAATAAAGTGGTATAAACGGACAAAGAAGCCTGACGTGAGGAGTTTGCAGCGTACTGCAAAGATTATGACAAACTTTTAACCCGAAGGGCGTTGCAGTTCTTTTTTCATTCCTTGGTGTTTTTATTTTCAATTGAAAAAAAAGTACTGCAACGGTTTGGCGGAAGCTTTGCAAAGCAAAAACGAGGAACACCGCTTTTCCTGCTCTTTTATTGTTTTTCAGATACTTTTCGGGAATGGTTCGAGAAGAAAGTTTTTTAAAAACAATACAATATTAATAATCAATGTTTTACAAAACACATCTGTAACCCTAATAAGACTAGAACTCACTTTTTATTGTAGTGATCTCGACTGGATTCAAACCTGTAACCTTTATTTTATCGGGTGGTATTTGTTTACCGATGCCTGTAATTGCTCTAAATCGGTTTGTTTGTAAGCTTCGGTACTGCTGCTGCTTTTATGTCCTGAAAAGGTTTGTACCAAACGCAGGTTGTTGCCCGATTTTAAGAGTAAGGCAATAACGCTTTGACGGATTTTAAGCGGATGAATTCGGTTTTCTTTAGTTCTGCCCTCGTTAATTAGCCGACAGATGCCGTGTGGTTTTAAATCGTTACCGTATTTGTTGATGATAAAATGGGTGGTTTTGGGTGTAAATTGTTTTCGCTCTTCTAAATATCTTTGGATTAAAACGATCTGGTTTGCTTTCAACGGTAATGTCCGGGCATTGGTTTTGCTGGTCTTGGTAATGTTGATCTGTGCAGTTTCCAAGTCGACATCCGTTAATTTAAGGCTACTTATTTCCTGAACCTGCAAAGCCTGGTTTATCATTAAGCTGATCATCGTTTTATTGCGGTTTTGCAGGCGTTTGTCTTTGGCTTGGTAGTTTGCCAAAAGTTCGTCTAATTCGTCCTTAGTGTACAGTTTTTCGGTGGCAATGGCTCGGTTTACTTTGTCTTTTAGTGTGAGTTTGATACACGGATGGTCGGTACGTGTGCCGATGTGTTGCAGATAACTGTAATAGATCTTTACGGCAAAAAGATGGTTTCTTATGGTTTTGGGATGTACGTTTTGTTTTCGCAGGTATTCTATATACTGCAAAACTTCTTGTAATTGGGCGGTTTCTGCTTTGCCGTTCTGATAATCGGTGTAGCGTTTTATGATGCTTTTTAAGCCTTTGGTTTTATAGTTTTCTTCAAGGTACTGTTCTAATTTCATTGAGTTGGGTTTGGCTGATGTGTGTATAAATCTGTGTGGTTTCTAATTGTTCATGTCCTAAAAACTCCCGTACCTGTTCCAGCTTCATGCCGTTTTCAAGCAGATGGGTAGCGACCGAGTGGCGCAGGCTGTGGATACCGATTCTCTTTATCCGTTCGGTTTCTATTCCAATGGCTTTTAACAAGCGTTTTAATAAACTGTTATATGTCCACTGCTGCATCCGTGTTCCTTTGGTGTTTAGGATTAAAGCCGGTTCTTGTGTTGTTTCAGATGAAAGAAAAAAAAGTAGGTCTTCTTTCATTTTTTCGGTAAAAGGTATAATCCTGCGTTTGCTGTATTTGCCTTTGGGTACAATCAATAAATTTTCCTTCAGATAGATATCTTCTTTGTTCACAGCAACCAGTTCCGATACCCGAAGTCCGCAACCATAAGCTAAATTCAATATCACTTTTTCTTTGGCATTGGCTTTTTTGTAGAGTTGTTGAATTTCTGCCTGTGTTAAGATCTCACGAACAAAATCATCGTCTTGTTTACTTTTGGGTAATTCAATCTGTAAAAGGGTTTCTGTTTTCTTTAATTCAAATAAAAAAAGATAAAACAATTCAATGGAACGGATATGATGTAGTACACTGGTATGTTTGAGTGTTCCTTTGCCTTTTACTTTATTGGGACGTTGTTTTAAATAATCGTAATAGATTTTTACATCGGTTTCAGTTATTTGTAAAAAGTCTTTTTTAGTAAAACTTAAAAAATAATGAACGTTTAAGTAGCGGTTTCTCGATGTTTCTTCTTTATATCCCTTGATTAACAGGTAATCGTAAAATTGTTTTAAGGTAGTTGCTATCATCTTTTTTATAGGTATGACGGGTTTGCTTACTCTTACTTTTTGTTTTTAGGGTCGCTAGATTATTTCTTTTTGATTTTCAATAATTTAAGTTTCATTAATCAAGGTTCTAGTGACCCATTAGCGAACCATTGGTGACCCAACAGCGGTTCATTTATTGGCTTTTTCATCGTACTTACTGTTTTAGTTCTTGTATTTGATTCATTAAATAATCTTTGATTTCTACCCGTAATTTCTGATGGTTGTCCCAATAACTGATTTTGTATTTGATGCCTTTATTGGCGTAACCTCCTGTTTGTTTAAGGTATTC
This sequence comes from uncultured Flavobacterium sp., assembly GCA_947626185.1. GTDB lineage: Bacteria > Bacteroidota > Bacteroidia > Flavobacteriales > Flavobacteriaceae > Flavobacterium. The sequence goes on along the minus strand of CANQRD010000099.1, from coordinate 4,257 downwards.
TAATTCTAAAAGATTGTTGATGTAACGCTGTACTTGTGTTTTCGATAATCCAAATTCCTGACGGATTTCCCGTTGTAAAAAATCTTGGTTTTCATTCTTTACGTATTTCTTTAATCGTTCAAAAAACTGTCGTAAGCTTCCATCTAATTCATCTACCTTTAAAATAATACTTTCAAAAAGTATTTCAGTTGCCTGTTCTACATCTTCTATTTCGGTGATCAGTTGATTGTTTTTGGTTCGTTTTCGCTGGTATTGATTTACAAAGGTTACCTGTTTGATTACTGCTTGGTACATTTCATTCAACCGTCTTATTTTATGTACTTTTTCGGGTAGTTGCAGTTTGGTAGCATACGGATTGATGACTTCATAAACCTTTAGTTCCCGTACGAGTTTCTGTATCACACCGATAATCTTCAAGTTTTGGTTCGGGTCAATTTCACCTGCATTTCTGCGGTTTTGATATTCAATGATTCTTTGGGTCTGTTCTTTGCTTTCATCCACAGCAATTAAAAAACTACGGCTCATGTTGTCCTCATAGGTGTCGCCTTTGGTGGTGGCAGACAGGCTGCTGAACTGTCCTTTCACTATTTTATGGCTGGATTTGTTGTTTCCTTTTTTGTCTTTTATAGTTACCGAACTTCTTAATACCTGGTTCGATATAAATTCTCTTAAAGCATACAAAGCATCTTCTTTCAAGCCGTCTAAATCTTCAATGACAATGACTTTCTGATACAGGTCAAACTCACCCCAATTGTATAAACTACTTTCGGTTATCCTTGTAAATCGAAGTACATCTTCTTGTGGCATTAAATCTGCAATCCTGCTGATGATATGTGTTTTTCCACTTCCCGAACTTCCTTGTACTAATGCGTGTAACGGATGTTTGTTTAAATAACTCAATGTGATTAAAAATAGTAGCATACGGCTGTTTTCTTCGCCTACTATGCCTGCTTTTCCGATTAAATCATTTAATCTTTGAATGACGTTTGGTTGCTGTAAAAAAGGTTCGTTGGTTATAATCTCGGATGATTGTGCCGGTGTTTTTACTTTTTGCTTTTGTGTAGGTGTATCTTTTAAAATTGGATAACGATGCTCAATAACCAAATCGATGTAGCCTGTTATATTAGGCGTTTTTATCAAATCGTCGTTTACGTCTTTTGACAGTACAGGGATTGCCGTCATTTTAATATGCGGATACATCGCAAAAAGCATTTCTGCATAGTTTTTGGCTGCTGTATGCCCGGCATCGTCGTTGTCAAAACAAAAGATGATTTCTTCTAACTGGTCTAATCCTTTTATTGCCTGCTGGATTTCTTCGTTCAGTCCGTTTACTCCGTAACATGCCAACACGCTGTAGTTTTTCCGTACATGGTCGATCTGTAATAAGCTGGCTGCATCGATGATACTTTCGGTCAGCATCAGCTTTTTGGTGTTTGGGTTCGGGTACTGCGGATACAAACCCTGACGCTCTTTTAAATAATAATGTTTGGATTGATTATTGTCGATTATCGACCTAAAGTAAAGGCTTACGATTTCGTTTGCTTTGTTCTTTAATGGAAAAACAATGCCTTTGTTACCAAAAGTCTTGTAGGCTTGTCCGCCTGTACGGCTGTTTGTGCCTGCCATGGTAAGCAAACCGTATTGCAAACAATCGTTTATCAGTTTCTCTTCTTTGCGTGTGCCGTGGTGGAATTGTCCGCCGTTAAAACCTATTTCCAATAATTCGTAATCCAATGCCCTGCCGTGGCAATAGTCTTTTGCAGGATTGCTGCTCAACAAGCCTTTTCTAAAACTTAAAAACATCTTGGTTAAAAAAGCGGTACGCTCGGCTTGGTTTGTTGGGGCTGATACTGGTTTAGGCATAACGCTGTTTTTAGGTAATGGGCTTTGAACGATTAAACTTTTACACTTTTGTATAGCTTCGTGTTTGCTTAACTTTTCGTAATCCTGTACAAACTGTATCACATCGCCTGTTTTACCGCAGGCATGGCATTTGTAAAAGTTCTTTTCTAAATGCACCTGTAAGCTTGCGGTTTGATCTTCGTGGAACGGACAAAGCAACATCTTGTTTTTAGGCTGTAAGCCGTAATAATGCAGTACTTCTGCCAGCGGTAAACGTTGTTTTATTTCGCTTATTTCCATAACTAAAATTATTTTATGCCATTTTGTACATCACAAAACTAAATATAAATGTACAAATAGGCAACTATAAAAACAACTATTTGTATAATTATTGCACAAAATGTACTATATGTCTATATTTGTATTGCGTTTAATAAATTTTATTATGGCTTTATCTAACAATATCAAGCGTTTAAGAGAAGAAAAAGGGATTCTTCAAAAGGAAGTAGCTACTGAAGTAGGGCTGGGTATTTCTCATTATAGTAAAATTGAAAACGGACAAAGAGAAGCTTCTGTTGAACTGTTAGATAAACTTGCCAAGTTTTATGGAATTACAATTGACCAAATTGTTCACATGGATTCTGAGGTACCTACAGAAATAACTTTAGAAGATAAAACTGCAAACGAACAAGTTCGACTGATTGCCGAACTTGATGAGAAAGACAAAACAATTATTTTTGGTATGATTGAAACCATGCTTACAAAAAAGAAATTTAAAGACTTCTTTAATAAAAATATTGCCGCTTTATAAGCTGTTTACCATACAAAACATAAACTCCCACAAAGGGAGTTTTTTTATGTCTTAAAATAACCTTTACAACCTTTTGCACAACCTTTTTAACATTGACTGTCAATATATTACAGTTTTAGAACAATCCAAAAGTTGTCTTTTTAAAAAACAAGGTGAATTAAATCACTGTTTTACAACAGTTTATAAATACGGGGGAGAAAATCCCCCGTATCCTCTCGCTATAATTTACCTTTGTTTTTATACCACTCTTTTACCAACTTATAAACATAAAAAAGCCCCGCAATTTGCAGGGCTTTAATTTTTTATTTATTTACTAAATAAAGCAAGATACTCGCACCAATTTTTGGGCTTTTATTAGTAAGTAGGTTCTCATTTAAAAAACCTTATTGCATTTGAGGGTATTTGGTAATTATCTCTATATACATTCTTTATAATCAATGGGAATATTTTTTCATAAAAACATATTATAGTATCTTCATCAAAAAAACGAATAAAATTAAATATCAAATTTAAATTTCCTTCTTCCTTTAAATCAGTTCCTAAAAAAAGACTTTCTTTATTATCTTTTATTAAAGCTACGTATGTCTTAGAATGAGATGAAGAAGATCCAAAATAAAAAAGATTAATACCTATTTTACATTCTAACGGTACTTCCTTTTGCCAAAAAACCACTCCTTTTTCTGTTTTAATATCTTTAAGTAAGGCTTCTAAATCTTCATTCGTGTACTGCTTTTCTTTTATTAGAAATTCTACCATTTCGTTTTTAATCGAATTACTTAATTTCTGTGAGTACATACTAGTTGAACTAATCATGAATATTAGTATTAACAATAATATTTTAATATTTGTCATCGCTGTGAATCTAATTGTTGATAAATCTGTCGTGAAATCTTGTTTGGATTTTCTTCTGCATTATTATTTCTATTATTAGCTTTATTAAGATAACTCGAAGAAGCTGGATCAAAAACATGTTCGATTTCATGACCAAAGGTTGTACTCGTATTTTCCATAATAGAGTAGTTGGCAGGATTAATAGTATGTCCGTCATACGCAGTATCAAAAGCATTCTTTGATCCTGGATTCGCAGATATAAAATTAACTACTTCTTCATATGCCTTTGGATATAAGTTAATTGTTGCAGAGGTGATTTTCTGAGGAACTCCATTCGAATCGTATTCGGCATCTGTTGGAGTAGCTCTTCCATACGTAATACCTCCATAAGGACCTGACTCACCTTCACGACGCCCTTCATTTACAACAACGTCTACCCTAACATCTTTACTATTAATAGCTTTATCTAACTGCTCTGTTCCCTTTGCAGTTTTTAACATTGCATTTCCTACTTCTTTCATTTTATCAGAAGTATTTGAAGACCATGTTATCTCTCCTTTTTCATTTCTGGAATAACTAATAGCTTTATCATCTGTTCCAGGTATCCATTCCGCAGCCATCCCTGTCGGGTCAATCATATTAATAGGATTGTTGTGTACGTAATGGTATGGTGTCCAGCCTGGATATTTCTCCGCGAGCGGATCTACACTTAGCCACATCTACTCAACTTTCTGCTCGCACGTCACTCAATGTCACAAAGAACTTAACTCTTC
>CANQRD010000098.1 GCA_947626185.1 uncultured Flavobacterium sp. | reverse complement strand
GTAGGGTTTTCTATATAACCTAGGCTAAAATAATTATAAGGTGACTCATACCATATATTAGAATCTACCGTTTTAATTTGTTTCTCTGACTGAGAATTTACTAAAACATCATCTTTTGAACACGAAAAAAGAGCTAAAGCTAAGCTTAACATTAAAAACTTTTTCATAATAAATATATTTAACTAAAATTAACTACAATGTTTTAAATAAAAATACAGTTTAACTGTATTAATTGTTAATTTTATACATTACAAAAAGCATAGGATTAGACAAAATCTCTAAAATAAAAGAAATTTATCCAGAATTAGATTTAGAGTGGCTTCTTACAGGAGAAAGCGAAATGATTAAGTCAAACGAGCCAAAAATGGAAGCCGTTCCAATTACTGCAGGAATTGTTAAATACGTTCCGCTAGTTTCGCAATATGCGAAAGCAGGTTATCTTAGTGGTTTTGCAGATGAAACTTATATGGAAACCTTACCAACAATACCTGTAATTTTAACTCAAGAACAAGAACCAAAAGGCAAATATGTTTGTTTTGAAGTTTCGGGAGACAGTATGATATCGGAAGAACACCCAGAAGAAAGCTTATTTGATGGAGATTTATTGGTTTGCAGAAATGTAGCTAAAGACTATTGGAAAAGTAAATTACACATCAATAAATGGGATTTTGTGATTGTAGACCAAGAAGAAGGCGTAATTGTAAAACGCATTGTGGACCATAATGTAGAAACTGGTGACATAGAGATTCAATCTCTAAACCCTATGTATCAAAATAAAGTGTTAAATTTAGCCAATGTTAACAAACTTTTTAACGTTGTAAAAGTTATGAGAGACAGAAGAAGATAATTATTTAACCAAACCTTATTAACTATGGATCAAGAAAAATTACAAATAATAACCTCTAAACCACAAGCAGATAAAGCTATAAATTCTTTAAAAGGAATATTACTAGGAATAAGTTTTGATAAAATTATAACTCCAGAAGAAGTTCAAGAATTAAAAGAATGGAGTAAAAAGCATTACAATTTAATAAATAGAAATCCATTTAGAGAATTCATGTTAATCATAAATTCAATTTCAATTGTAAATCGTCAGCAAAAAGTGGACATCTAAGGACTAAAAAGTAAGATAGAGTTTCCAAAAGAAATGTAATTTTAAATTATGGGAACATCTAAGAAAAAAACCGCAGAATCATTTGTAAAAGACATTCGCAATAATACACGTCGTATTTTCACTGCAGAACAAAAGATTTTAATAGTTATGGAAGCCTTACGAGCAGAGATTTCCATTGCTGAGTTATGTAGAAAATACAGTAAGTAAGTCAAAAACTTGCTTGTTAGTGATTTAGCCAGTTGATAGCGCACTAGTTTTTTGTCAAATAAATCATAGAGATAATAGTTAGTAACAATAAAATCAGATAGCTTATCTTACCCTAGGTGGTAGTTGCCGAAATAACTGTTGTCTACAAAGTCATAGACATCTACAATACTGGCTTGTTTCCATATTTGTTGGGACTCATTTTGGCTCATTGAATTTGATATTATAAACAAGAGCTTGCGATGAACTATTACTTTTGAGTTAATTGCTCTAACCGGAAATAGTCATTTTGCTTTTTCTCCTGTTGATAGTTTGGCGGATGTAATAGATGCTGTTTTAGTTGTGTCTATAGTGGTTTGTCTGTTTAATAGTTGGAGATATTGATCGGTTTAAATAAATTGATTTCTATAGTAGTAGGTATAAATCAGCTGTTGCTGTTCTTTGCTATAACGGATTAACCCATTGGTGTCAAAAACTCCGGCTCCTTTTTCCTTAACACAATTCGTCTTGAGTCAGCATATTGAGCTTTAAAAATTAGATTAAGAGAATCAACTGATAAATAGTCTTAGAAAAAATTTGTTTATAACTGACTAATTTAGTTAGTATTGGATTAGATTTGATCTAAATTATAAATTCAAAGTCCGTTCGCTCATAAAAATGGCACAAACACATTGAATTTAGATACTTAAAATAAAAACATCAGCTTTTAATAGGATAGTAATGAGAGTTTCTTTATTATTCTACTTGTTCATTATCATCGCCAACTGGTGGTGGAAGTACAAATTCTCGGTAATAAATTTTTATTAGCCACATAAATGCAGAAAACAATACTGGTCCAAAAATAATACCAATAAAACCAAAAATATTTACTCCTATTATTACACCAAAAATAGTTATTAATGGGTGAATATTAGCCATTTTCTTTTGTAATAAAAACCGGAAAAGATTATCTGATAAACCAACTATAATAATACAGTATAATCCTAAACCAATTGCGTTATAATCATCTCCTTTAGCAAACAAAGATAAAACAAGCGGCACATAAATTAAACAAGAACCAACTACGGGTAACATAGCGGCAAAAACAGTTAGCACAAAAAACATAAACGAATCTTCTATGCCAAAGATTAAATAACCTATATAAGCAACAATACCTTGAAGAAAAGCGGTAAGTGGCAAACCGACAGTATTAGAAATAACCATCTTATTCATATCTACTCTTACAGCCTCAATATTGTCTTTTCGCAGTGGTAAATAAGTAATTATCCATTTTTCCAACTGCTTATATTCTTTGAGCATAAAAAACAAAATAAGGTAAGCAACACCTATTTCTATTAATCCATTTACCGATGTATTAACAATGGCTTGAAGCGCCTTTGTTCCAAATTCAGCAGCTTTTCCCATATTGTTTTCATTTAAAACATTTACATGGTAATTTACTTTCAAATGCTCCACTAAAGATTGTATATCAGCCTGAATTTTTTCTTTATCATTGAGTAATACTAAAACTTTTTTAGTTAATGTTTGTATCAATACAAATAATGGTGCCAGAACTAAAATAAAACTCGATAACATTAAAGTAATAATTGTTAATGTTGAATTCCACCTTTTTCTTTCTGTTAACCATTTATAAGGACTTACGAGTAATACAAACAAACATAATGCTCCTAAAAACCCTGGTATAAAGAACATTAATTTACTTGCCAAAATGTAAAATACAAAAAGAATAATTAGTAATAAACCTAATTGAACTAAAATGCTACTGGGAATTATTTTTTTTGTACTCATTTCTCAGATTATAAAACTTTAGATAAAATTATCAATTATATTGATTTAAACAAGTTGTTTATTCTATTGATTATATAATTCATTATAGTTTTGAAAAATAATATCATTTACAAATCAACAATAAAATCGACAAACTATACTAATTTGTCGATTTTAAGTTCTTGTTTTTATAAATGTTTATGAGTATCAATTACTGCTCTTTCGTTTTTATAATCAATCCACCCCTGCCCTCTCATTCTTCTCATAATGGTATCGTATCCGCGCATCAAAGTAACATTATATGCTGCTTTTGCTAAATTACTGATTTTTGAGGGAAATGCTCGTAAACTCATTGAAAAACTAGGTGTTAAATACTTCATATAGTGCCAATATCCTTCTGGCATGTATAACATTTCTCCATGTTTTAAATTGCAAACATACCCTTCTAAATACTTTAGTGCTGGCCATTTTTCAAAATCCGGATTATCAAAATCAATATCTTCTCTTGATATCAAAGAATGAGGTACTTTATACATATATTTTGTTTGAGCTGGATCAAATAAAATACATTGTTTTTCGCCGTGAAAATGAAAGTGAAGGATATTAGAATAATCAATGTCAAAATGCATAAATACTTTTGAATTTGCTCCTCCAAAAAACAGCATTGGTAATGACTTTACCAGATTTAATCCAATATCAGGCCATTTAAAATCTTTTTGCAATGCTGGCACTTCCTTCATAATGTTATAAAGAAATATTCGGTAACTAGTGGGCTTAGTTTCTAGCAAGTCTATATAATCAGCCATTTTCATTTTTGCATGTGCTTCGTTAAAACCATCTTCATGGCTTACAGGTCGATCATCATACAAAGGCACTGTTTTATCTCCTGCAAGATCTTTTATATAAGATAAATGCCATTTTTCGTAGGCTGGCCAATCTTCAGTTAACCTCTCAATAACAACAGGTTTTTGCTTCTTAAAATAGTTTTCAATAAATTCATCTTTCGTAATAGTCGATCTTCTTTCTATCTCATGAAGTTTCAATTTTTCCATATCCTTTTAATTAACAACTGAACTTTACAGTAACGTAAATACAAATTTACTAAACCATTACTAAATTAATAATTATCTAATTAAAATTAACGGTTAAAAAAACATAAAGCATTAGATTATAAAAAAACAGATTAGATAAAATAGGTGGACTTTTCGTACTAATTATTACAAAAAACAAACTTATTTACAAAATACAATTATTAAAATACTTACAACTCAACTAATATGCAAAAAAATATTTAATGACACTTTAAGTTAGGGGTACTAAAAAAAACTTAAAGTGGTCAATTCTATAAGGTATTTAACTACTTTTACTAGAAAAGTAATTTAACAAAAGTCTAATTTTACATTTTGTTCCAGCAAACAGAGGAAGATTTATTAAACGATTTAAAACGCTCAAAAACTAAAAACGAAGCGTTTAAAAGGCTTGTGGATGACAATAAACAGCAGTTGTATTTCCATATTAGAGCAATTGTATTTGATCATGAAGATACGAATGATATCTTACAAGATACATTTATTAAGGCGTTTCAAAATATAAATTCTTTTAAAGGGCGTAGTAAACTCTCTACCTGGTTATACAGAATAGCAACCAATCAAGCACTTGATTTTCTAAAAAGCAAAAGCAAATCAATTAAAATTGACCTAGAAGAATACCAGGAGCAACTGATCAATAACTTAAGCGCCGATGATTTTTTTGATGGAGATCAGGCAACTATTCTTCTGCACAAAGCAATTGCAAGTTTACCAGAAAAACAACGGCTCGTTTTTAAATTAAAATATTTTCAAGAGCTAGATTACCAAGCTATATCTGAAATTTTAGACACTTCCGTTGGGTCTTTAAAAGCCTCTTATCATCACGCTACAAACAAAATAAAAGTTTTTATAGAGAATCATTAAACCTTTTATAGAAAATACAGTCTAAACAAAAGCAATTAAAACAATAAAATGAAAAAACACTCTGACTCGTTGCAAAAAACTGGATTTAAAATTCCTGATAATTATTTTGATCAGTTTGATCAAAAGATGTTTGAGCGCCTAAACGAAGTGGAAAATAATTTACAAAAAAAAGGAAAACTAATAAAGTTTAAACCTTACAAAAACTTACGCTCTATTGCAGCAATACTTTTATTATTGTTTACCGTTGGTTATTTAATTAAATACAAAGCACAACAAAATATTAATAATGATACTATCGAAAATTATTTTGATTATAACCCTTGGTACAGCACGTTATCTAACGAAATAATTCATTCTTTTGATGAGAAAGATTTTCAAGAATTAGAACAAAATCTACAATTAAATTCAAAAGAAGTAAACGATTATATTCTTACTAACATTGATGTTGAATATTATTTAAATTATTAATTACACAATGAAAAAACTAATTTTAATATTTCTTACCATTTTTTGTACAGCAATGGTGAATGCACAGCAAAAATCATCTGATCAAATAAGATCTTTAAAAATAGCTCACATATCATCTGTACTAAATCTAACAGCGGACGAAGCAGAAAAATTTTGGCCTTTATACAATGCTTACGACAAGCAATTAGCCGCCCTAAGAAGTTCTGCTATTATAAAATATTTAAAAACAACAGATAGCAGTGAGATAGAAACAATATCAGAAAAAGATGCAACAGAAAAATTACAAAGTTTGGTTGATTTTGAAGAAGAGTATTTTACTTTAAGAAAAAACTTTATCATTAACAGTAAAAAAATACTTAGTAATAAGAAAATTTTATTGCTTAAAAAAGCAGAAGAAGACTTTAATCGAAAGCTTTTAAAGCAATACAAATCCAATAAATAAACTATTTAGTACAAAAAAAATATAAATACATAAAGCATAGCCTACAAAGACGTATATTTGTAGGCTATTTTATTTAGATACATAATGAGATTACACAGAAACTTAGTCTTCACCGTTATTGATTCCATTTTATTAATATTCAATGAAGGTGAATATGCAGATAAAGTTGTTGCAAGAGCACTTAAAAAAGACAAACGTTGGGGAAGCGCAGATAGAAAATTTGTTGCCGAAACTATTTACGAAATCGTTCGTTGGAAAAGATTATATGCCGAAATTGCTGAAGTAAAAGATCCTTTTACAAGAGATGACGCATGGCGTATTTTTACTGTTTGGGCCGTACTTAGAGGATATAAACTACCAGACTGGAAATACTTTGAAAACGCGCCAATTAGAAGAATAAAAGGTCGTTTTGACGAGTTAAGTAAAATAAGAGTTTTTAAAGAATCTATTCCAGATTGGATGGATAAATTATGTTTATCTGAACTTGGAGAAGAAGTTTGGACGAAAGAGTTGGCAGCACAAAACCAACAAGCTCAAGTTATTCTTCGTGTAAATACATTAAAAACAACTCGCAAAAAACTGCATGCTATTTTAATGGATCTAGATATAGAAACAATTATACCTGAAGATTATCCTGATGCCCTTATTTTAAAAGAAAGAGCAAATGTATTCTTAACAGATGCTTTTAAAGAAGGATTATTTGAAGTACAAGATGCTTCTTCACAACTCGTAGCACCATTTTTAGATGTAAAACCAGGCATGAGAGTGGTTGATACATGCGCAGGTGCTGGAGGAAAAACATTGCATTTAGCTGCCTTAATGGAAAATAAAGGGCAAATTATTGCAATGGATATTTATGAAAGTAAGCAAAAGCAATTAAAAACGCGTGCAAAAAGAAATGGAGCTTTTAATATTGAATACAGAATTATTGAAGGTACAAAAACTATTAAAAAATTGCACGAAAAAGCAGATCGTGTTTTAATTGATGCTCCTTGTAGTGGTTTAGGCGTTATTAAAAGAAATCCGGACACTAAATGGAAACTACAACCAGAGTTTGTAGACGAAATAAAGCAAGTTCAACAACAAGTTTTACAAGACTATACAAAAATTGTAAAAGTTGGTGGACAAGTAGTTTACGCTACCTGCTCTATTCTTCCATCAGAAAACGAAAAACAAATTGAAAAATTCTTAGCTTCAGAAAACGGTAAAAATTTCAAATTCATTAAAGATCGTAAAATTTTAGCTTATGAATCTGGTTTTGACGGTTTCTATATAGCACTATTAGAAAGAGTAAAATAATAGCACTTACACTTTAGCACTTTATATACAAACACTTAAATTTTTAACAAATGAAAAAAAGAATTATTTTTCTGATATCATTAGTTATGATTGGCGTTAGCTGTACCAAAGATAACGTTTTAACGCTTGATGATCTAAACAATAACAAACCAGTAATACCAACAACTCCTCCAAGCGGAAATGAGAACGGCGGTGGAAATGAAAACGGTGGTGGAAATGAGAATGGTGGTGGAAATGAGAATGGTGGTGGAAATGAGAATGGTGGTGGAAATGAGAATGGTGG
>CANQRD010000097.1 GCA_947626185.1 uncultured Flavobacterium sp. | reverse complement strand
AACGCGTACCTTCCGTTCAGAATTGCAGATTCCCGTAGGATGTACCATTACCTATAAAGTAAGTGGAAAATTAAACGGAATGACAGGATCTATGGTGGCAGAATCAACCATCATGAGACCAGCAGACGTTTCGGATCCAGATGCAACCAATGGAGATCCTAACGTTAAACCAACGAATCCTCACTTTGAGTGTTACAACAACGATTCAGGAAATTTACCAGGTGGTAGTGGATCAATTGGATGTAACAACATTCAAGAAACAGTATTCATGGCGTTAGGTGAATGTGTGGATCAGATTTTATATTTTGAAGACTTCGATCGTGGCTACTGGAATGTAAATTCAGGAAGAACGGATTGGATGAACAAAGCGTCGATTAGCATTAACCCTACTACAGGAGCTATTATGACCGATGGGAATGGAAGAGTAGTGAGACAAGGTCCAAGAGGAGGAGCAACAGCAACTTACTTATTTGCACCAGGAATGAACGACAGCCGTTATGCTAGTGCAAACGGATCACCACACAGTGAAACAATTTCTGTAGCGCGTATCAAAAACGGATACTACTCAGTAAACCCTCCAGGCTATGTACAAATGGGTATTCCAACTACGGATTCTTGGAATGAGGGAATTTGGGTACCTAATGCGCCAACCAATGATCCAACATTGCCAAACAGTAATTTCGACTGGACACCAGCTTGGGACAAAGTGAATGCAATTCGCGATATGTCTGGAGCGGTAAATGGTTCGGCTTTCTTAGTACGTGGAGCGAGTTCAGCAGCACAAAGTATTAAGCCATTCTATGAATTTGAAGTAAACGGAAGAATTGAAAAAGATAGAGTATATACCTTAGATATTTATTCCTATGTAACCTACCACGACAAAGATTATATGTTGATGGATGTAGTGGATAAAATAACAGGACATATTTATGCGTCTGTACCTTTAAAATACCCAGGACCTGGTTTACCAGAAGGGGCTTCACCAGAAGGATTTAGCTTAGGATGGGTGCCTTTAACCGCTAGTTTTACATTTGCAGATGCAGAATGTGTGGATGTTTTAGGAAGAGAAGTGAAAATTGCCATTCGTGGAAGTCAAGATAGAGCGTTAGAAACAAGCAAAGGATTTGGTCATACGTTAATTGACAATATTACCTTCTCTAAACGCACAGCGAATCAAATTTGTGGAATTCACGTATCCAATATTACATGTGCAGATGAATGTTATCAAGATGTAGTAGGTAAAGGATTTGGATGGTTCCATAGTGCAGGAGCTAGACCTGAAGGGAGCAACGTAGTAGAGAAGTTTGAACAACCAGCTACTGATGGAGGTTTCATTGTGGATATTTACCGTCTAGATAACTCCTTCAATATGGTAATCAACGGAGTGCCATTGTATAAAGAAGAGTTGGAATTTGAAACAGGGCATGCAAACCGAAATGTGCGTTTTAAATCAGATGGGAAGCGATTTGGAGAGACAGGAATAAGTGCCGTTTGGAATGTGAATAAACATCCAAATGGAGTTGAATCAGATGTTACAAATTTGGATTTAGAAGATCGATTGAACAACCCTACACCAGTTATTCGCGTAAGTATTGACAAATGGGGGAATGTGAAATTGGAAGGTAAAAGAACGACAAATGGCGCATTAGAAGAGTTAGAAGTTTACGATCGACATAATAATAATGTAGTTGTTCCTTTACAAGTGGTACACTGGATTTCGGAAGGAACGGGAATGCAAGTAAATAAAGTAGATGTTACCCAAAATGTAATCAGACAAACGATGATGTATGGTTTCGGATACGGTTTACAACAAAAAGAGTGTGAAACTTGTACGTTGGAAAAAGACGGAGACTTTGCAGATGAGAATGCTAACACATTCGCAGAAGAAGGAGAAACCATTACGTATACATTCAAAGTGAAAAATGCTGGGGATATGGATATTTATGATATCGATATTAATGATCCGTTGTTTGGTTTTAATATTACTTTAGACGAAACAACTCATCGCCCAACACAAGAAGGAGTTACTTTAGAAGGAGACACAAATAACGATGGTGTTTTAAATAGAAATGAAACGTGGATGTTTACGGTTTCTTATGAAGTAACACAGGATGATATTTATGTTAATCAAGGGGTATATAACCGTGCAACGGTTACAGGAGTTGGAAAATTGTCGAAATCCGATCTTAAAGTACAGGTGGAGTCAACAGATCCAACCCCTTATAAGGAAGGAGATCTAGGATGGGATGCGGCAAAACCGTTCCATACGTATGTTCGTTTAGAAGGAAGCGGACTATTAATTACCAATCCAATGATTTATCAAAGAGTAAAGAATTTGTAGTCTATGAAAAATTTAAGAAAAAACTGTTTAATATATATTCCTACAATTTGTGGTGCTGTTGCTATGAATGCACAAACAACTGTTGCTGGTTCTTTTTTCAATGAAGGAACAATTTCTGTCGCTTCAACAGGCGTTATTTCTACATTGTATGATTTTGATAATCGTGAAAATGCAAAAGCAAATAACGATGGTACAATTTATTATTATAATAATTTCAATAATAATGGAACTTATACCTATAGTTCTAATCAAAAAACGAGCAAAGCTGTTTTTACCCCTTATGAGAGTAATAAAGGAATGCAAGTAATCAGCGGAGATGCGTTAACTGATTTTTACAATATAGATCTAAATAACAAAACACCTGAAAAAGCTTTTGATTTAAAAGCAAATATTGACGTGTACGGAACAGTGGATTTTCAAGATGGAATTGTTAGAGTAGATTCATTAGAAAATAAAAATACAGGATTTACAAACGGAATGCTTAGTTTTCAAAAAGGAGCAAAAGCAATCAATGTAAGCGATAGAAGTCACGCAGAAGGACAAGTAGAAAAAATAGGAAATGAATCATTTCAATACCCAAAAGGAGACAAAGGAATGTATCGTTATGCTAGAATTTCTGCGCCACAAAGTGAAAAAGATGCATTTACTGGACAATATATTAAAGACGATCATCAATTCTTTCGTTCAAGACCTACCACTGCGGGAATCATCAAATTATTAGATACAAAAGAGTATTGGTTAATTGATAGAGGAAACAATGTAAAGAGTGATATCCTTATTACTTTGTCATGGGATAAGAGAACTACACCAGCAGAATTATTGGTAGATCCAGAAAATGAATTACATATTGTACGTTGGGATCAAGCTCAACAATTATGGGTAGATGAAGGCGGAGTAGTGGATATGTCTACAAATGAAGTAACAACAGTTTCTGCAGTAAAAGGATACGGATTTTTTACTTTAGCTACAGTTAAAAAAGATTGGTTCTCAGATGGCGATATTGTAATTTATAACCTAGTAACGCCAAACGGAGATAATAAAAATGACTATTTCCACATCGAAAATATCAATAAATATCCAAATAATACAGTTGAAATTTTTAACCGTTGGGGTATAAAAGTTTACGAAACAAAAGGATATGATACAAATGGCGATGGTAGTACTAATGTATTTAGAGGCTACTCAGACGGACGTGTAACGGTTGATAAAAGTAAAATGCTTCCAAGTGGAACATATTATTATGTGTTAACCTATGAATACACAGATAAAAATGGTAGTCGCATGGTGAAGAAAGCAGCCAATCTACACTTAGACACCAACTAAAATTTGCATTGAATGAAATTGAACAAAACAATACAAACAGTAATATTGAGTAGCATAGGCTTGGTTAGTATCAACCAAGCTTACGCTCAACAAGATCCACAGTATACACAATATATGTATAATCACTCTATCATTAATCCAGCATATGCAGGTACTTTAGAAGGATTAAATATATTTGGTCATTATCGTACACAATGGGTTGGTTTAGAAGGAGCACCTAAAACAGCTACCTTATCAGTAACTACACCAATTGGTGATTCTGGTTTAGGCTTAGGCGTAAACTTTGTAAATGATCATTTGGGGGTAATGGACGATAATACTTTATCTGTAGATTTATCGTACAGTGTAGATTTAAACTACGAATACAAATTATCATTCGGATTAAATGGATCTATGAGTTTGTTAGATATTACATATAGTAAACTTCATATATATAATCCGTCAGATCCAGTTTCGGCAAATGACATTAGCAATCAATTTTCAGCAAACGTTGGTGCAGGATTATTTTTGTATTCAGACAAAGTATATGTTGGATTGTCAGCGCCAGGCTTATTAAATCGTTATCGTTATAACGACAATTCTGCAAGTGCAATGAAAGAAAAAACAAATTTTTACTTAACAGGTGGATATGTTTTTGATTTGAGTAGAGATTGGAAGTTTAAACCAGCAGCAATGGTTAAAGCTGTAGGCGGAGCACCACTTCAGGTAGATATTTCTGCAAACTTCTTATATGCAGATAGATTTACATTTGGAGCTGCTTATCGTTGGGATGCTGCAGTTAGTGGATTAGTAGGTTTTCAAATAACCGATGGTTTAATGATTGGTTATAGCTACGATGCCGACACCATGAAACTAGCTAATTACAATTCAGGTTCACATGAAATTTTCTTAAGATTTACATTAACTAGAAACAACAAGCGTATCAACGCACCACGTTTCTTCTAAAAATGTTGTATGATTAGAAAAATAGCACAAATTGGAATATTCGGATTATTGTTAAGTACAGCAACAATATCTAATGCCCAAATAAAAAAAGAAAAAATAGCTGATAGAGATTTTGATAATTATGCTTACGTTAATGCGATTGAGATTTACGAACGTATGGCAGAAAAAGGATATATCAATTCATCTATTCTAGAAAATTTAGCCAACGCATATTATTTTAACGGAAAGTTTGTAGATGCCAACAAATGGTATACCGAACTTTTTGAAGGTAATTATCCAGATAAAGACATAAGTAAAATTCCTTCTGAATATTATTATCGTTATGCGCAAACGTTAAAAACAGTTGGTAACTATGCCAAATCAAATAGTATTATGAATAAGTTTGCCGAATTAGAAGCAAATGATTCAAGAACATTATTGTTTGAAAAACATAAGAATTATAAAGAAGCTATAGATGCAAGGGCAGGACGCTTTGTGTTGACAGACTTAAAAATCAACAGTATTTACTCTGATTATGGCGGAACAATTTATGACAATCAATTTGTATTTACTTCTGCAAGAAATACAGAAGATGTAAGTAAAAATAAAATTCACAGTTGGACAAGCGAAAGTTTTACAACACTTTATAGTTCAAAAATTTTGCCAAACGGAACATTTGAAAAACCAGTTTTGTTTGACAAAAATATGGATTCGCACGTAAACGAAGCATCGGCAATATTTACCAAAGATGGAAATACGATGTATTTTACTAGAAACAATGCAAAGTCAAACGGAAGAAGTAAGCAAAACAAACAAGATAATACTTCGGTATTAAAAATTTATAAAGCTACAAGGCAAGAAAATGGATCTTGGAGTAACGTAACTTCTTTATCTATCAATTCAGATGACTTTAATACTGCGCATCCAGCATTAACGCCAGATGAAAAATGGTTGTATTTTGCTTCAGACAGAAATGGAACTTATGGACAAGCAGATATTTTTAGAGTTGGATTGTTAGATCAAGGACAATTAGGTCCAGTAGAAAATCTTGGAAAAGTAATTAATACATCAGGAAGAGAAACATTTCCATTTATTTCATCTAATAATGAATTATACTTCGCTTCAGATGGGCATCCAGGATTAGGAGGATTAGATGTATTTGTTTCTAAAATTTACCCTGACGGTAGCTTCGGGCCAGTAATAAATATGAGCGAGCCAATCAATACAGGTTATGATGATTTTGCCTTTTATTACGATCCAAAATTAAAAAAAGGATTTGTAAGTTCTAATCGTCCAGGAGGTGTTGGATCTGATGATATTTATTTTGTAGAAGCAAAACAATGTGAAGGGAATTTACAAGGAAAAGTATATGATGTAGATACAAAAGAAGTTTTATCAAATGCAATGCTTGTAATTGCTGATGCAATGTATCAAACACAAGATACTATTTATTCAGATATTAAAGGGCATTATATTACTTCTTTGTTAGATTGCGGAAATAAATACCGTATTAAAGCAGTATTGAAAGGATATAATACTGTAGAACTTTCTACCGTATTAAGTGAAGATCCCGCTAAGCGTATTGTTGATATTCCAATGGAAAAAACACAAAAACAAATTGGCGTAAACGACGATTTATTTAAAACGCTTAAGCTAGAGCCAATTTACTTTGATTTTGATAAATCAAACATCAGACCAGATGCAGCTTTAGAATTAATGAAGATTGTTGAAGTAATGAAGCAATATCCTACAATGACAATCGATGTGCGTTCGCATACAGACAGTAGAGGTGATGATGCTTATAACTTAGCATTGTCAGATCGAAGAGTAAAATCAACAATTAAATGGATGACAGAACATGGTATTGCTCCAGATCGTTTAACAGGTAGAGGATATGGAGAAACCCAATTATTAAATAATTGTAGCAACGGAGTACCTTGTAAAGCAAACGAACATCAGATAAACAGACGTAGTGAGTTTATCATCACAAAAATGTAAACAAACCCAATTAAATAATCCCACAACAAAGACAAAAGCAGTAGTTATCCCCAACTACTGCTTTTTTATTTTAGATGTTTTATTAAGAAAGAAATAAGGTTAAGCTTATTCGGTTTCTATTTTTACCTCTTTAATAGAAGTAATCAAACCATCTTTCATTATCAATTTTCTATCGGCCATATCAGCCAATTCTTCATTGTGAGTCACAATTACAAATGTTTGTCCTAATTCATCTCTTAGTTTAAAAAATAAATTGTGTAGTGTTTCGGCAGTTTTGGTATCCAAATTCCCCGAAGGTTCATCAGCAAAAATAACTTTAGGTTTATTAATTAATGCTCGTGCAACGGCCACGCGTTGTTGCTCGCCACCAGAAAGTTCTGACGGATAATGATTAATTCTATGTGCTACATCTAAGTAATCTAATAAGCGCTGAGCCTCTTTTTCTGTTTCAGTTTTTTCTTTTCCGGCGATAAAAGCCGGAATACACACATTTTCTAAAGCAGTAAATTCTGGTAATAATTGATGAAACTGAAAAATAAATCCTAGATTTAAATTTCTGAATTTAGAAATTTCTTCGTCTTTTAATTTCAGAACATCTATATTATTAATCAGTAAGCTACTATTTGTGCTTTCAGAAGGTTTATCCAGTGTGCCTAAAATCTGTAAAAGTGTTGTTTTACCAGCTCCAGAAGCACCTACAATAGAAATGATCTCTCCCTCTTTTATATGAAGATCAACTCCCTTTAATACTTCTAAATGATCATAGTTTTTTCGAATGTTTGTTGCTCTTATCATATAATTGACGTTATGTTTTTTACAAAATAACGATGTTTTTTGATAGATAAAAATTTAGCTTCGAAAAATATTTTATTTCCTTATAAACATTTAAATTAGAATTGATAACTTAGTTGTGCTTATTGATGATGTAAGTTAAAAACAAACAATTTTTTAGAATATGAAAAAAGCTATATTGGCTGGAGGGTGCTTTTGGTGTACAGAAGCTGTTTTTAAGGCA
>CANQRD010000096.1 GCA_947626185.1 uncultured Flavobacterium sp. | reverse complement strand
TTTTTTATCTAATTAAATATTGCCTTGTAAATATCATTGCCATTGGCAAACAACATTAATGCTATAAGTAAAAAGAAACCAATCATTTGAGCATTTTCTAAAAACTTATCGCTTGGTTTTCTTCCCGAAATCATTTCGTATAATAAAAACATTACGTGTCCACCATCTAAAGCTGGAATAGGCAATAAATTCATTACTCCTAACATTATAGATAACAAAGCAGTTACATTCCAGAAATACTCCCAACTCCAAACAGATGGAAAAATGTCATAAATTGCTTTAAAACCACCAACACCTTTATATGCACCTGTTTCTGGTTTTACAATTTTCTTTAATTGTTGAAGATAGCCACCTATTTTATCAATTCCTTTTTCGATACCTACAGGAATAGATTGAGCTAAAGTATAATGTTCTTGACTGATGTTGTACAAGTTCATTTTCTGAATTGTTTCTATTGTTAATCCTGGAGCATTGTAAACACCCATTTTTCCATTTTCATCAGTTTTAATTGTCAGAGCAACTTCTTTACCATTACGATCTACTACAACAGTGATTTCTTGCCCTTTATACTTTAAAGTCTCTTGCTGAACTTCGTCAAAATACTTAGTCGGCACTCCATTAATGCTTTTAATAATATCTTTTTCTTTAAGTACTTCGGCCGCATTAGTCTGAATATCATCAACAAAACCAACTACAATAAAAGGCACTCTCAATCCTATTAATCCGCCACCTTTAGTTTCGCTTAACTGTCCCAATAAATTTACTGGTAATTGTATTTCTTCTTTTTCTCCTCCTCGCTCCACAGTAACGTTATGCCCCATCATAATTGCATATCCTAAGTCATTATAATGTGGAATCTCTTTTCCGTCAATTGCTACAATCTTATCTCCCGTTTTTAATCCAGCATCTAGCAAAATAGGATTTTGTACCCAAATACCATCTTTTAAATCATTATTAGAAATGTATGAATCTCCGTAGAAATAAGTCATTCCAATAAAAATAACAAAGGCTAAAACAAAGTTGACAATAACTCCGCCAAGCATAATTATTAATCGTTGCCAAGCTGGTTTTGAACGAAACTCCCAAGGTTGTGGTTCGCTTTTTAGCTGCTCGGTATCCATGCTTTCATCAACCATTCCAGCAATTTTCACATATCCACCCAATGGTAGCCAACCAATACCATACACTGTTTCTCCTATTTTTTTCTTAAATAAAGAAAACTTCACGTCAAAAAATAAATAAAATTTTTCTACTCTAGTTTTAAATAATTTCGCGGGAATAAAATGCCCCAGCTCGTGAAGTATAATCAAAAATGATAAACTCAATAAAAATTGAGAAAGTTTAATCAATATATCCATATTAATTTTTTAGTTACAGACCATATAAACGACAAAAATAAAATATTAGTTTAACTAAAGCTGTTTTTTTAAATAAACTATTTTCTAAAGTTCTGCCAAATTTGCAAGTCTAAGTAGTAATTTCTTCAGCGCTATGACAAAAAGAAACCAATTTGAAACAAAATAGCCAATAATAAAAAAGTATTTTCTAACTTTGTTCTAATAAATAAATTTTTTATAAATATGTTGCAGATAGCTTTTATTAGAGAAAATCAAGAGCAAGTGATAAAAGGCTTGGCTAAGAGAAATCTTGATGTTGCAGAATTGCTAAATGAAGTGCTTTCTTTGGATGAACAAAGAAGAGCAAAACAAGTTGAACTTGATAACGTTTTAGCAGAATCCAACAAGTTATCCAAAAACATTGGCGAGTTGATGAAGAGCGGTGAAAAAGCAAAAGCCGAACTGATTAAAGAAAAAACATCGAACTTACGCGAACAAAGCAAAGAGCTTACAGAACAATTGAATAAAATCTCGACAAATTTAAACGAGAAACTATATACAATTCCTAACGTACCAGCAGATATTGTTCCAGCAGGAAAAGATGCAGAGGATAATATTACGGTACATCAGCACGGAGAAATTCCAACATTACATGAAGGAGCTTTACCTCACTGGGAATTGGCTAAAAAATATGATTTAATCGATTTTGAACTAGGCAATAAAATTACAGGTGCTGGATTTCCTGTTTACAAAGGAAAGGGCGCTCGTTTACAACGTGCTTTAATCGCTTATTTCTTAGATAAAAACACAGCAGCTGGATACAAAGAATACCAAGTTCCGCATTTAATCAACGAAGCTTCTGGATTTGGTACAGGACAATTACCAGATAAAGAAGGACAAATGTATCATGTTGGTATAGATGATTTATATTTAATACCAACTGCAGAAGTGCCAATTACAAACATGTTTAGGGATGTACTTTTAAATGAAAATGACTTTCCTATTCTATGCACTGGATATACACCTTGTTTCCGTAGAGAAGCAGGTTCTTACGGAGCACACGTAAGAGGCTTAAATCGTTTACACCAGTTTGACAAAGTAGAAATTGTACGTATAGAACATCCTGAAAAATCATATGAAGCTCTAGACGGAATGGTAGAACATGTAAAAGAATTGCTTCACGAACTTCGATTACCTTATCGTATTTTAAGATTATGTGGCGGAGACATGGGCTTTACTTCTGCTTTAACGTATGACTTTGAAGTATTTTCAACTGCGCAAGACAGATGGTTAGAAATTAGCTCGGTATCTAACTTTGAAACTTTCCAAGCGAATCGATTAAAACTTCGCTACAAAGACAAAACTGGAAAAAGCCATTTAGCTCATACCTTAAATGGTAGCTCATTAGCTTTACCACGTGTTTTAGCAGGTATATTAGAAAACTATCAAACGCCTGAAGGCATTGTTATACCAGAGGTATTAAGACCTTACACAGGATTTGATATCATTGATTAATACAAATAAATAGAACCAATTACATGAAAAGCACCAAATTCCACAAGTGATCATTGGTGCTTTTTTTATCTTTTTTAGATTTTACTTAATAAGAAAATTATGATTATATATAACATTACCATTAATATTCACGAAAGCGCACACGATCAATGGATGGAATGGATTAAAGAATATTATATTTCAGGTATATTAGCTACCAAATTGTTTAACAAAGCAAGAATGGTGAAGGTTTTAGTAGAAGAGGAAATGGGAGGACAAACTTACTCTATTCAATTTGAAACAGAAGACAGAGCAAAGTTAGACCAGTATTATCGTGAACATTTTGATCATTTTGAAAACGAAGCTCGCAGAAAATTTGGCGAACTAATGCTGACTTTTAAAACAGAGTTACAATTAATCAGCGAACACTAAAAACCTCAAAATACAATGGATAAAGTAAAAGCAAAAAAACATTTGGGTCAGCATTTCTTAACTGACGAAAATGTTGCTAAAAGAATTGCAGATACACTGACTTTAGAAGGGTACAAGAAAGTTCTTGAAATAGGTCCAGGTATGGGGGTTTTAACTAAATACATTTTAGACAAACCTACCGAAACATTTGTAGTAGAAATTGATACAGAATCAGTTGATTACTTAAATAAACATTACCCAAAATTACACAATCATATCTTTGGACAAGATTTTTTAAAATTCAATATTACAGAAGCATTTAATCAAGAAGCATTTGCTGTAATCGGAAATTTTCCGTACAATATCTCAAGTCAAATTGTATTTAGAGTATTAGAGTTGCGCGATTATGTACCAGAATTTGCTGGAATGTTTCAGAAAGAAGTAGCCGAACGTATTTGCGAGAAAAAAGGAAGCAAAACTTATGGCATACTTTCTGTATTAACACAAGCTTTTTATGATACAGAATATTTATTTACTGTATCAGAGCACGTATTCAATCCGCCTCCAAAAGTAAAATCTGGAGTAATGAGAATGCGCAGAAAAGAAAATTATAGCTTACCAGTAAGCGAAAAACTATTTTTCTCTGTGGTAAAAGCTGCGTTTAATCAAAGAAGAAAAACCTTGAGAAATAGTTTAAAAGGATTTAATCTTCCAGAAGAAATCAGAGAAGAAGCAATATTTAATTTACGTCCTGAACAATTAAACGTAGAAGAATTTATTGACATTACAAAAAAAATAGAAATACATGGAGTTTAAAATCAGTAACGAATCTATTCAACAATTAGAAGATCTTATTTCAGCAAAAAAAGAAACGGAATTATTATTCTTACTACAAGAATATCATGCCGCCGATATTGCTGAAATAATGAACGAACTTCATGCCGAAGATGCTATATACATTTTCGACATTTTGGATAGTGAAGTCACTGCCGAAATACTTTTAGAATTAGATGGTGATTTAAGAGAGAAAATTTTAAATTCTCTTTCACCAAAAGAAATTGCAGAAGAGTTAGACGAATTAGACACCGATGACGCTGCAGACATTATTGCTGAATTACCTGAAAAACGAAAAGAAGAAGTTTTATTAGAACTTGAAGACGTTGACCACGCAAAAGATATTGTAGAACTTCTGCGTTATGATGAAGATACTGCGGGAGGTTTGATGGCTAAAGAGTTTGTTTCAGTTAACGAAAATTGGTCAGTACTTACTTGCGTTAAAGAAATGCGTAAACAAGCAGAAAACGTATCCAGAGTACACTCAATTTATGTCGTTGATAACGATGGCAGGTTAAAAGGAAGACTTTCTTTAAAAGACTTATTAACCTCATCAACTACAACACACATAAGTGATGTTTATATTCCTAAAGTAGACAGCGTAAAAGTAGATACGGAAAATACAGAGGTTGCTCGTATTATGCAAAAATACGATTTAGAGGCAATTCCTGTGGTTGACGAAATGGGCCGATTGGTTGGTAGAGTTACCATTGATGATATTGTGGATGTTATTAAAGAAGAGGCAGATAAAGATTATCAGCTTGCTGCTGGTATTTCACAAGATGTTGATACTAATGACAGTATATTAACACTTACAAAAGCGAGGTTACCTTGGTTAATTTTAGCCATGATTGGGGGTTTTGTTGCAGTAAACGTGTCTAGAAGTTTTGAAGATGCCATGGAGAAATACGGTATTTTATTTTTCTTCACACCATTAATTGCTGCAATGGCAGGAAATGTTGGTGTACAATCTTCAGCCATTATCGTTCAAGGATTGGCAAATAACACCATTTCCGGATCCATTTTTTCGAGATTAACAAAAGAAGTTTCTCTAAGTTTATTAAATGGTTTTTTATTAGCTATTTTACTAATGATTGGAAGTCACTTTTTACTTGGCGTAGATTACATTATTGGTATTACCGTTGCAATTGCTTTAGTTAGCGTAATTATTATTGCTAGTCTTATTGGTACATTTGTTCCTATTTTACTAAATAAATATGGGATAGACCCCGCATTAGCAACCGGACCATTTATTACAACTAGCAACGATATCTTTGGTATTTTAATTTATTTTTCCATCGCCAAAGTAATTCTAGGTTTTTAAACAACTAAATTATGGGTACCAAAAAAGTTTTACACATAGATAGCAATCATCCCTTAATGATCGTTCAATTATCTGAAATGGGATATAAAAACGTTGAAAACTATACTGATTCGAAAGAAAAAATTGAAGAAACAATTAATGAATACGAAGGAATAATTATTCGAAGTAGATTTAAAATTGATCAATCTTTTTTAGAAAAAGCTACGAACTTAAAGTTCATTGGTCGTGTAGGTGCTGGCTTAGAAAACATTGACTGTGATTTTGCAGCTAACAAAGGAATAGCATTAATTTCCGCACCAGAAGGAAACAGAACGGCTGTAGGTGAGCACGCCATCGGAATGCTTTTAAACCTGATGAATAAACTATCTGTGGTAGATCAAGAAGTAAGAAATGGTATTTGGTTAAGAGAAGCTAATAGAGGGCTAGAAATTGAAGGTAAAACTGTAGGAATAATTGGTTACGGAAATATGGGAAATGCATTTGCAAAAAGACTGCAAGGTTTTGATTGTAAAGTGATATTTTATGATATAAAACAAGGTTTAAGCAATAAGTACGCTCAACAAGTAAGTTTGGAGGAATTGCAACAACAAGCTGATATTTTGAGTTTGCATATACCAGAAACTCCAGAAACAGTAAACATGATAAATGCTGAGTTGATCAATAGTTTTAAAAAACCTTTTTGGTTTATAAATACCGCTAGAGGAAAATCAGTTAATACAGCTGATTTAGTTGATGCTTTAAAATCAGGAAAAATACTAGGTGCTGGTTTAGATGTTTTAGAATATGAAAAATCGTCTTTTGAAAATATGTTTTCGGAAAACAATTTACCTGAACCAATGCAATATCTTATTAACGCAAAAAACGTTTTATTATCGCCCCATATTGCAGGTTGGACAATAGAAAGCAAAGAGAAATTAGCTCAAACAATTATAGATAAAATAAAACAGACAAGTTATTAAACAAAAAAGAGATTCGTAGGAATCTCTTTTTTATATAATTTAATATACTTAGATTAATATCATTGCTTGTAAGACAACTCCACTACCTGAAGCTTCTTTTACCACTTTATTGTCTTTAGTCAATTTCACAGTCATTTTAGACGAACCATCATCTTTTCCAAATCCATGAACAGTAAAGCTAATCTTTTGTCCGCTTTTCTTTGTGTATTCCTTAGACCAAGTAGTACCAGGAATGTCGCGTACTACATCTGTATCCATACTACCTGTAGCATCTCCTAAAACAGCAACTACTTGTTCAATAGTCGCTCCTTCAGTAACAATTACACTCAATATGTATTTTTCATCACCACTGCCACCTGGATTAGAATTATCACTTTTACTACAAGAACTAACTCCAACAGCAATAACTGTACAAATCAATAAAAATTTGATTTTCTTTAACATTGTTTTCTTATTTAAATTAATCGCAAACGTATAATTATTTTACATATTTTACAATAATTTTAACAGAAAAAAAACAGCTAAGTTTTGTAATAAAAACAAAAAAGATCAATTTTAATGTCAATTTCGCTCCAATTGTACTTATTCCGTTAATATTTCCTCCAACAACATTCCATGTGTATTTTTCTTCTTTGCATTACTGTAACACCATTACCTATTAGATATAATCCGCACCAACATTGTCAGGAATTGGTTTTCGATTCAAATATGGGGTAACACTATCCGTTCGCATATTTTATGCTAGCTTTCTACTGCCACCTACAATATCTTGATCAAATCGCACTAATGCTGCAGTAGCAGCAACGGCACCCAAAGTGTAGTAGATATTGCCATCTTAAACAAAAGAACGATTTGATGTCATAGAATATTTTGGCAAATCTGTTATCATTTGATATCATTTTGTCCTAGGATATTCTATGACTTCTCCATTGCGAAGTTTTATAATTTGAGTTTTCTTGCTGATTGATCCTTAACTTCAAAAGAAAATTCTAATTCTTCACTGAAAGATAAGGTTCCTTACTCTTGTACATAAGCAACACTTGTAGTAATTAAAAAAATCCAATTGCCATATATTACAAACGACTTATTTTGAAGAAAAATTAAAAATATTTAATTCACAATGAATAACTGAAAAACCCGAAGTCATCTTACATTTTAAAAGTTAAGATAGATTTAGACAACCTTTTTACATTTTATTATTCTCTTCTTGAATTTTTCTTTCTAATTCTGCCTCGAACTCTTCCATAACTGGCTTTACAGTACTTTCGGGCAAA
>CANQRD010000095.1 GCA_947626185.1 uncultured Flavobacterium sp. | reverse complement strand
TGAAGTGATATTTGATGGGAATTTTTTAACAAATAAAGATATCATTGATTTTATGGCTAAAAATGCTAATAATCAAATGATTTACAAAATAAAACCACCTAATTCACGGTTTTTAATCGGAAGTAATGATAGTAATGGCAGAGGAGAAGTGTTAATTTTAGAAGATTGATAATTTTACTTTGCACTTTAAAAAGTCCAAAATATTATTAAATTTGTAATTTGAATTAAGAAACACAACCTTAGGTTATAAATATGGCAAAGTTCGAATTGAAATTACCCAAAATGGGTGAAAGTGTTGCAGAAGCAACAATTACAAACTGGTTGAAGAACGTAGGAGATCGTATTGAGGCGGATGAAACAGTTTTAGAAATTGCAACTGACAAAGTTGATAGCGAAGTTCCGTCAGAAGTAGAAGGAACTTTGGTAGAGATATTGTTTCAAGTAGATGATGTTGTTCAAGTAGGACAAACAATAGCTATAATTGAAACTGAAGGTGGAGATGTTGCACCAGCAGCAAAACAAGAAACTCCAGCAGTTGCAACAATTGAAAAAACAGTTGAAGCAGCCCAAACTACAGCTACTCCGGTAGATTTTTCAGCTTCTGAAAAATTCTTTTCTCCATTAGTGAAAAATATTGCCAAAGAAGAAGGAATTTCTATTGCTGAATTAGAAGCAATTAACGGAACTGGAAAAGACGGAAGAGTTACTAAAAATGATATATTAGCTTTTGTTGCCAATAAAGGAACAAGTGCGCCAACAGCGGCTGTTGCACAAAAAGTAGAACCTGCAAAAGTTGCAGCTCCAATGGCTATTGCTACAAAAGCAGCTCCAGTGTCAGTAAACGGAGCAGATGAAATTGTGGAAATGGATCGTATGCGTAAGCTAATTTCTGGCTATATGGTACAATCTTTAGCAACTTCAGCTCACGTACAATCTTTTATTGAGGTAGATGTAACAAACATTGTAAATTGGAGAAATAAAGTAAAAAATGCTTTCGAGAAGAGAGAAGGAGAAAAATTAACATTTACTCCAATCTTTATGGAAGCAGTGGCAAAAGCATTAAAGGATTTCCCTGGAATGAATATTTCTGTTGAAGGTGATTACATCATCAAAAAGAAAAACATTAATTTAGGAATGGCAGCGGCTTTACCAAACGGAAATTTAATTGTACCTGTAATTAAAAATGCAGATCAATTAAATTTAGTTGGAATGGCAAAAGCAGTTAACGATTTAGGAAATCGTGCAAAAGCGGGTAAATTAAAACCAGACGATACACAAGGAGGTACTTATACAGTAACTAATGTTGGTACGTTTGGTAGCGTTTTCGGAACGCCAATTATCAACCAACCACAAGTAGGTATTTTAGCTTTAGGAGCTATTAGAAAAGTACCAGCGGTTATTGAAACTCCAGAAGGTGATTTTATCGGAATCCGTCAAAAAATGTTTTTATCGCACAGTTATGACCACCGTGTAGTAGATGGGGCATTAGGAGGATCTTTTGTAAAACGCGTAGCGGATATTTTAGAAGCGTGGGATATTAATAGAGAAATCTAATTATAGATAAAAAAGGCTTGTCAACTGACAAGCCTTTTTTTATACTTTTTTGGAAGATTTTTTCATAGAAATAAGATAGAAAATAGTAGGGATAAACATTAAAATAAAAAAAATATAAACAAAACTTTCTCCTAATCCGTCAGCTTTACCTAAGACTGTTCTAATCGTTTGTATCTCGATAAAAAACATGACTAAGGTAGTCATTAATGCTAAAATGTTAATTAATCGTGTAGCTTTTGTATATTGTGCTTGTGCGTTTTCGGGAGTAATTTTTACCGGATAATTAAATAAATGTGGTTTTCTGGATATAATAAGCATGGGAATAGCAATAATTAAAGCAATAGCTGGAAGTGAAAAAATAGATTCTTTATCGCCGTAAGCATCTGGTTTTCCAGCAAAATTATAATGGGTAGGAATTTCATCTGGTAATATAGAATAATAGTAAGTACAAGTTGCAAAAAAAGCTATCAAGACAATTGTGTTAGAAATAAGAAGAAGTTTATCTATTGGTTGAAAAGGGATGTTTAATTTTGGTCGGTTGGTCATAATAGTTTATTGTTGTTTCTATAATTTTAAATGAAAATAAATATATATCAAAATAAAATTGAATAATAGAGCTTTTTTAAATTGGAGTTCAGGAAAAGATGCAGCTTATGCTTTATATCTTTTGCAACAGCAAAATAATAGTAAAGTTGAGCGATTACTTACTTCTGTCAATCAAGAATATAAGCGAGTGTCTATGCACGGAGTAAGTCTTGAGTTGGTGCAGCGTCAGGCAATAGCTTTAGGATTGCCATTAGATGTGTTGTATTTGCCTGAAAAGGTTTCGATGGAAGAATATGAAATAATCGTAACAGCTAAGCTTAACAGCTATCAAAATCAAGGAATTGACAAGAGTGTTTATGGCGATATTTTATTAGAAGATTTAAAATATTTTAGAGAAAAGCAATTGGCTAGTATTGGTATGCAGGGCATTTTTCCTTTGTGGAAACGCAATACCAAAGAATTGTTGTTGGAAATGATAGATGCAGGACTAAAAACAATCGTGATTTGTGTAAACGAACAATATTTAGACAAAAGTTTTTTGGGAAGGATTATCGATTATAGGTTTCTTGAAGATTTACCCAATAATGTTGATCCTTGTGGTGAAAATGGCGAATATCATACCTTTTGTTTTGACGGACCTATGTTTTTTCATTCGGTTGACTTTTCCGTTGGAGAAGTAGTGTATAAAACTTACCCTGCACCAAAAATTGAAAACGATGATAATTTTAAAAACTATGGGTTTTATTTTTTAGATTTAACTTAGAAGGATATGAATCATTAGTTTTCGTTATTTATTGAGTAATAAATAAAATATTTTTTACATTTGATAAAGTAAATTTAAAGAGTATGAAAAAAATTATAACTACTGTTTTAGTATGTTGCTTATTTTTAGCTTGTAAGAACAAAGAAGAAGCAAAGATACCTGCTGAAATTACTGCACAAGAAGCTATTGATAAAAAAGAAGTAGAAAGCAGTAAAATGTTTCAACATCTCACTAGTGAAATGTTGGTTCCTTTAGAGTTGCTTGATGAAGAAAGTAATGAAGTAACTTCAAAATATGGTTTAGAGTTTGGAGGGGTTTGTCATGCTTGTGATGTGGCAAATATCATTATGGATAATGAACAACTTACATTACTTAATGCTTGTGATGAAGGAAAAAGAATGAGTTTTAAAATAGTTGATTTGAAATTAGATGGTAAGCAATTAACCGTAATTACATCTTTTAACGAATTTACTTTTTTACCCATTGAGGAAAGTCCGCTTGTTTATAAGTTAACTGTATTTGGTGATAATATAGATGAAACTTACTTTAGGGAGGCATTTTATTATACTTTAAGAAGTCAGCTTCCTAGTTTTGAAGTAAATGATTGTGGTGAATTTGAAGGATAATAAATAACCAAAATACTCTTATACTGGTTATAAGGGTGTTCTGGTTTTAGGTAGTTTGATAGTTACTTTTGTACCCACATCAATTGTTGATTGTATAGTTAATGTTCCTTTGTGTAAAGCAATTATTTTAGATGAAAGAGATAAGCCTAATCCAGTGCCTTGAATGGATAGAGCGTTACTTGATCTGAAAAATGGCAAGAAAAGTTTTTCTAAATCTTCATGTTTTATGCCAATTCCACTATCGGAGATGATGATGATGATATGTCGATCATCTGTATTTAAAATTACCTCTACAGGTTGGTGATAAGAAAATTTATGTGCGTTGTAAATAATATTGGTTAGTGCAACAGAAAGTAAATTAGCATTACCCATAAAGTATAAATTCATTAAATCTTCTTGTGTAACGATAGTGAATTTTAAATTGATGGACGAATCATTAGCTATAATATTGTCAATTGTCATCCACCAAAATTCTTCAAAAGAGTTTTCTTGTGAATTAAAGTTAGAAGTATTTAATTTAGACAATTCTAAAAGATTATTGATGATTTTATTAATATGAATAGCATCTTTAGATATACCCAACAAAACATCTTTATATTCATCGTTAGACCGTTCATTCTTTAACGCTATTTCTGCATTACCCAACATTGCGGCAATTGGTGTTTTAAGCTCATGAGAAGCATGTGCAACAAATGATTGTTGATTGTCAAAGGAAATGTATAATCGTTCAAATAAACTATTAATAGTTTCGCTTAATGATTTAATTTCATCGTTTGACATATGTTTCACAGGTATAGGATGAATTAAGGTTTCTACATTTTTGTTTTGTACATGTTTAATTATGCTTTGAATAGGACGTAGAATAGACAAGGCGAAAAATCGGGAAAGAATAAAGGCTATTAATAAAGCAATGAGTAAACTAAATAGCATAATTGTTTGTAATTGTGCTAAAGCTTTATCACCAACTTTATTTACCGCTTTTGCCACAATGATATAATTGCCAGAATTATCTTTATAATAAATACCAACAACATATTCTTGTTCATTTTTATATTGTATTCGTTTTTTCTTTACAATTTGTTCTAAAAAAGATTTGTTCCATTTTAAATCATTTTCGTTGATATAAGTAGGTTCAAAGTTGGTGGTGTAAATTCTAATTTGCTCTTTTGGCAGTGTTCTAGGAAATTTCTTTAGTACTTCTTGATATTCTTCTTTTGTAAAATTATCTTCAGCCAAGTAATTGTGACCTACTGTGATTGCTCTGTCCTCCAATTCTCTAAAAAAATTATTAGACCATTGCTTCGCAACTACAAAATAAATTGAAACAATAAGAGTTGAAAAAAGGATAGCAAATAAACCAGTAAACTGAAGTGATAATCGAGTTCTTATTTTCATAAAGAAGTACTGTTTTAAAAGAAATAAAGCTTCTATTTAGAAGCTTTTATTTTATAATTTGTCCAATGTATTTCCTAGTGGTAGATTCATTTTCTTTGTTAAAGAAGAAAGTTCTTTTAAACTAAAACTACCTGTAATTAATACTAAAATAGTTTCGTTTGTACTTTCATTAATCATTACTAATTCTGAAATTATTTTGTTGTTTGAAGCGTTGTCAACAAAAATTACAATAGCGCTTTGACTATCTTTTTTATTGATTATCTCTTTTAGATTATTAGTTTTAACATAATCGTTGGCAGTACTAGATAATTGTTTTTTCTGTTCTGCTCTTTGCGCATTAAAAACACGTAAATGATTGAGCTTTTTAATTAGATCGAAATAAACTTTTTCTTCTGGATTGGTTGCTTCAACTTTTACATTAGCCATCATTTCAAACATCTTCTTGTTTACTATAACACTATTGATGTTTTTGTCTTTTTCAAATTTTGTAAATACATCTTGAGCAAATAAATTTGAACAGTTTAAAAGTACATACAGAAAAAAGATAGAATTAATAATTCGTTTTGTCATAACTATTGTTCTTTAGTACCTGTATTAATCGCTTTAGAAACTTCAAGTAAAATAGCTTTACATTCAGTATAGGCAACTTCTGGATTAGAAAAGCTACCTAAGTAACTGTTTGCTTCAGTGGTTTTATCTTGCTTTTTATTGAGGTAGTTAGATTGAATAGTTACTACAACTAAGCTAATGACGATAATACCGCTAAAGAAATAAGTGATAGGCTTTTTGTTTTTCATTTAAAGTTGTTAATGATGATTAATAGTAGGTAAAAGTAGAAAATTAAATGAATATTTCACAATAATCTATTTCACTAAAAAGATGGTAGTCTGTATAGAATAAAAAAAGAGTCATTTCTGACTCTTTACTATGCTGATTATTGTTTGAAATTTGCGTAGAAATTATTTGTGGCAACACCACCTTTAAAGGATTTTATTTCTTTTCCTTTTAGATCGTAAATTGTAATTGTACTGCTGTTTACAAAATCACCTGCATTGGCTGTATATATTATATTGTTGATTACATTAAAGCCATAAAAGCTAGCATATTCATTATAGTCTTTTGTAGTAACAACAGCATTTTCTTGTGCATTAATATCAGATGTACTCCAATTAAATACCTTGTTTTTGCTAGTATAATACATCGTATTGTTATCTAAACGCAAGTTTTTCGCTTCAGGGTTCATCGTTGAAATAAATGTACGAACAACGGCATTAGTATTTGCATTTATTCTGTAGAAGAATGATTTGAAACTATTACTAGAAATAGCATAAATAAAATCTCCAAGAACCACCATTCCTTGTAAACCTTCGTCTAAAGTGATTTTTTTCTCAATTGTATTGTTTTCTCCAATTACTACAATATCCTTACCAACTCCAAAAGCAGCATTTTGAACATATAATTTTGTATTCCACGCGTGAATTTGATCAATAGAACTTCCAATAGCAATATCTGTAATATGCTCATTAGATGTTGGATTGTAAACAGAAACAGTATTGTTACCTTGATTAGTAACATACATTTTATTATTGGCAAATGCAATATAACGAGGTTGATTTAAGCCTTCTGTGATTGATCCTATGTGTTTAAAATTATAGCGATGAAAAATTTCAATTTTATTTGAATTATTAAGAACAACATAGGCTTTATCATCTTTAAAAGCCATACTTTGTGCTACATCACCTAGTTTTCCATTAGCAATTTTCGCAACATTGTCAAAATACTCATCATAATTCCAACTTGTAAAACCAACTGTCGCATTGTCTGCATTAAAACTACCTTCGTTTAATATAATTAAGCCATTATTTAATACAGGAGTATTTGGTTTTTCTACAAACGGATCGTCAGATGTTGTACAAGAAGTTGACAGTATCGACAAGGATAGGGCTAAAAATAATAGTCTTTTCATATTTTGTTGCGTATTATTATAGTTTAGTGGGATTAAAAAGATTTAAAAAAAAGTTAATTTTCTCTATCTCGATTCAAAATTAAATTTTATTCCTAAATAAACAAATGTCAAATGATAAAATATTATTTATTAATGCCATTATTTATTATAATAACGTTAGTTGTATAAAATAATTGTAGTAGATAATTTATTGTTGAAATTAACAAGTCTTGTAAACTCAATATTATTATGAAATATTCTCGTTGAGCGAATTTGTTTTTCATAATTATATTTATTTTTTTACGACTTTATAGTTTTTTTGTTGTTAATAAAAATATTAATCAAAATTAATGATTATAATACTTACTTCTTAAAAAATATTATTTCAAAATATTTTTAGTAGTTATGGGTATGTAATGCTGATTTGATACAATATGTGAAAAATATTTTGATGTTGTATGTTAATTTTGTTTACTTTTTGGTAATTGAAATCAATTTGCAAATTATGAAAAAACTAAAAATTTTAACAGTATTGCTGTTGATGTTCTCTTTTGCTAATGTAAATGCACAAGATTCCAATACAGACTCTCATACAATTGAAATTACTATTCCTGCAGTTGCTTTGGTTGATATTGAGCCAGCAGCAAGTAAAAATATTACAATGGGGTTTTCGGCACCTACTGAGGCAGGGGAGAAGGTCTAAGTACCTAGTGCTGATTCTACTTTGTGGTTAAACTATTCCTATATTCCTTCAGAAACAGGTAAAGAAGCAAGAGTTACAGCGGAAATAAATAATTCAATTGCCGGTATAGATTTAAAATTAACTGTAGCTACAGCCGCAGCTCTTGGAGGTGGAACAGTTGGAACACCTGCAACAGAATTAATATTAACTAATGTTGCACAAAATGTTATTACTGGAATTGGTGCATCTTATACAGGTAATGGAGTGAATAATGGACATAATTTAACT
>CANQRD010000094.1 GCA_947626185.1 uncultured Flavobacterium sp. | reverse complement strand
GATGCAATAGAATATCACGAAAAGTTGACCCGATTTTTTAGTCAGTTCCGAGCAATCGGAACAAATTATAATCAGATAGTGAAGATATTGTACCGCAATTTTTCGGAGAAAAAAGCAGGAACATACCTGTTTAAATTGGAAAAGGAAACCATAGAATTGGTAAAGGTCACTAAGGAAGTCATCCGTTTGACACAGGAATTTGAAGAGAAGTATCTGAAAAAAGAGTAAAGTTATGATTGCAAAAATTGGAAAAGGAAGCAATATGTACGGAGCGATTTTGTACAATCAGCAAAAAGTGGACAAGGAAAACGGAGCGGTTCTGCTCTTGAACAAGATACCCGACACCGTGGACGGCAGGTATTCTGTAGCATATTTCAATAAATGCTTTGAACCTTACCTTTCGGTAAACATCAAAACGGAAAAGACGGTACGGCATATATCGCTGAATCCAGATCCTTCAGATAAAGTCAGCGATGAGCAGTTTACCGAAATGGCTCAGGAGTATATGGAACGTATGGGGTATGGCAATCAACCTTACATCGTTTTTAAGCATACGGATATTGACCGAACGCATATACACATCGTTTCGACTTGTGTGGGCATTGAAGGAAAGAAAATCCCCGATGATTACGACCATCCACGCTCAATGGCTATTTGTCGGGATTTGGAAATGAAATACAACCTGCAAAAAGCCACGGAACAAGAGCAGAAACAAGTAAATAAAGTTTTCAAGCCTGTAAATCATAAAAATGGAGACATCAAAAGTCAGATTGCTTCGGTAGTACGGCATCTACCAAAGTATTATAACTTTTCTACTATGGGTAGTTACAATGCTTTACTATCACTTTTCAACATTACAGCGGAAGAAGTTAAGGGAGAGCGTAATGGTCAACCTGTAAACGGATTAGTCTATGTTGCATTAGACGAAAAAGGAAACAAAGTAAGCAATCCGTTCAAGGCATCGCTTTTCGGAAAAGATGCAGGCGTTGCACAATTGCAAAAACATTTTGAACAGTCCAAAGAAAAAATAAAAACCAATCCTGCAAGGTCTGTATTAAAGAATAGCATTGAATTGGCTGTACATACCACAAACAACGAAACAGATTTTAAAAAGCAGTTGACCGAGCAGGGTATTAATACAGTTGTAAGGCGTAATAGTGAGGGACGAATTTACGGTATGACCTTTATTGACCACGAAGGTCGAACCGTTTGGAACGGCTCACAATTAGACAGAAACTTATCGGCAAATATGTTTAACGATTGGTGGAACAATGGAAATAAACCCGAATTGAAGATACAAGATAAGCCCGTTTCTAAAGCAAATGAAATAGACAACCTACCGACAAAAGACCTTTTTGAGTTTCTCTCACAGGAACATTCGCCTAATTCTGATTTAGGATTATTCAGCCTGTTACCTAATGCACAGGGCGAGGATTACGAGGAAGAACAGTTTGCCAACCGAATGAAGAAAAAGAAAGGTAGAAGATTGTAGAATAGAATTGAAAAAGATTTATGAATTTTATTGTTTTAGTAATTTACTATTAACTACTATTCCAGTACATTAGCCAACACTTCAGAACAAAAGAGCTTTTATGAAACAAGATTTCATAAAATACCATTATATTTGACCAAAATTAGACAAGTACATAAAGAAGCAATGACACTTGGGCAGAAAATAAGAGAATTGAGAGAAAAAGCTGGTCTTAAACAAAGGGAGCTTGCGTATCAACTTGGAATTGGAGAAGGTTTTCTAAGCAAAGTTGAAAATGACCAAAAACCCTTAAAAAGAGAAGATTTGACAAAACTGAATGAACTCTTTAAAACGCCAATTAAAGAGCTTGAATCATTGTGGCTTGCTAACAAGGTTTACTCGATTGTTAGAGATGAAGAGTCCGCTTTATCAGCATTGAAAGTAGCCGAGGAACAAGTTAAATATAAAAATCTTAAAAATGCTTAATTCAGTCTGTGAGCCATATAAAGAATTAGAAGAGATTGTACAAACCTTCGAAGAACAGCTGGAATTGTTTTTTTCAAAGGAATTCGAGACAAAATCTAACAATCCTAAAGAAGATGAAAATTTAGGACAAGTTTTTACGTCTGCAATTCTTGCCAAGTTTATGATTGGATTATTGAAAGAAACATTAAAACCAAATTCTTTTATACTTGATCCTTGCATCGGACCAAACACTTTTTTTAAAGCAATGACTGAAGACTTTTCTAAATGCAATTTAAAAGGAATTGAAATTGACAATAACCTAATCACTTTAGAAACAACGGAGTTTTACGAAAGCCCAAATAGAAGTTTAATTCAGGGTAGCTTCTTTGATTTTCCAGTTAGCGAAAAGTTTGATCTAGTTATCCAAAACCCCCCTTACGTTAGGCAAGAACTATTAACAGATGGTGCAAATTCAAAAGAAAGCATCAGATACAATGTATCTTCACTGTTATCAACTATTCCATCACAATCAAATTTATATATCTACTTTTTATTGAAGTCCATTTTGCATTTAAAGAATGGGGGTGTAATGATTGCCGTGATATATGACAGTTGGCTTTACAGTAGTTTTGGGAAATTTTTAAAAGAGTCTTTCCTAAAACTTGGAAGATTAGAAAGTATTTATCATTTCAAAAAAAGTGCCTTTGATAATGTGGAAATAGGTGCAACTGTGATAAAATTTGCAAAAGATAATAACCATAAAAAATCTATATCATATTATTCCCTGAATGATTTGAACGATTTAAGAACTTATAATGGCTTAAATGTAAACTGTATAAAACTAAAACAGCAGGAATTACTGACTTATAGTTTCAATAATCACAGTATAATCAATTTTAAATCCAGCCTATTTAGAGAGCTTAAATCAATTGTTTCACAACCAATCCAGAGAGGAACATCGGCAGTAGTAAATAACCATTTTATTTTCTCAAAAAATGAGCTTCCCGAACTAAAACCAATTGTCAAAGATGTTTCACAAATTAAAACCTATACTGTAAACAAAGAGAATGCTTATATTTTAGCTATAAATGGATCAATCTCCAATGAAACTAAAAAGTATTTAGAATCAGTCAAGAATGAAATCTTAAAAGCGCCTGCACAAAAATTTGTAGCTGTTAAAAGAGATATTGAAACTAAAAGAGATTGGTATAAAATAAATTTAAAAGCAACAGGCAATTTTATTTTCAACTATTATTTAAGAAACAATATTGATTTCATTTATAACCCTAACAAGTTTTTATCTTCTGATAACTTTTATATTCTCAATATAAAGGACAATGAATTAGCTAATCTTGCAATTTTAAACTCCTCTTTTACTAGATTGAATACGCTAAGCAACTCAAGAAGTCAGGGAAATGGTTTGAGAAAAATACAGCTTTACGAATTTAAAGAGGTGAAAGTATTTGATGTAAATAAACTTTCTGAGCAGACAGTAAATAAACTGAATTTACTTGGAAAAGAATTGATGAAGGCTAGCAGATATGATAACGGACAAATGTATATAATTAAAAAAATCGATCTGGTGCTAATTGACGAATACAATGAAAAAAACAGCTCATCATTAGCGATTGATGATCTAAATAATGAAATAAAAGAATACTTGAATTAAAATGATAAACCTTTGGTATAACTCTGATGAAGTTACTGGATTTCATCCTGTCGTTGAAAGTGCTATTAATAATGCAATCGTAAATTGTGGTTACGACTCTGTGATGGAATTAGTGCATCATCCTGCCATTCCAAATAGCACAATTATACCTGACTTTGCAATTAAGTTAAAATCTTCAAATAGATATATTTTTGTTATCGAAGTAAAAAAAACAGCAAGAGATGTTACATCTCAAAGATTTCAAAATCAATCAAGATCTTATGTGTCTGATTTCTCGCCTTATTGGGAACCAAATTATCCGAAGTATTTTTGTTTGACAAATATTGAAGAATTAATCTTGTTTGCAGACCGTCAAGGTCCAATTTCAACTTGCATACTAAAAGGAAATCCAAAATCACACACTTCTTTTAATCCTCAAAATCGAGATGCAACGCAAACAAGTATTGAGTTCCAATCAACTATTGAACAAATTTTGCCAATAATTTATAACCGAACACAACCCGATTGGGAAAACAATTGGCAACCTATAATTGATACGTTTGTTCAGAATTATCAAAGTGTGAGTAACAGTTTAGCTCTAAGTAAGGACTTGGCAGATGAAATCTCACTTTATGAATTTTTCAGATTATTGGCTTTTGCATATTTAAAAGATTATTACAATCAAACGAATAATCCAAATCAAAGTTTTTTCCGAACTTTTCCACTTGACAATGATAATATACAAACTTTCATTACCAAACTAACCAATAACTACAATCGTGTATTACAGTTAGATTTTAATCAAGTATTTTCTAATCACCCGAACTCAACCGATAGAATTTTTCCTGAAAATTTTAGTTCTTCGATTATTCAATACTTCAAAAATACAATTCACGCTTTAAACAGTTATAGCTCACAAGCAGTTTCTGACAATCCTTTGCCTGAATATATTTTCAATTTATTGACTTCAAAAGTTTATGACAAAAATACACTTCATAAGAAAGGAAAAATAATGTCTGATACTGAGTTGTCAATTTTATTGGCAACTGTAACTATTATAAATGAAAATTCAACTGTAATCGACCCTTGCTCTGGAGATGGTGCATTATTAGATGCTGCATACGACCATTTGAATATTTTAAGCCTTTCAAATACCTTAATTAAATCTCATAATCAACTACTAAATCAAGTTAATGGTATTGAAATTGACCCTTTTTTAGCTCAATTAGCTACTTTTCGGCTTGTTTCAAAAAATCTTTCTGGTGTAAATAATTCCACCAATGCAAATATTATTACTGGAAATGCTTTCACAAATCCAAATATCGCTGGTTATGATGTTTTGTTAATGAATCCTCCTTTTCTAAGAAATGATAATCCTGATGCACCAATAACAATTGCAGATAAAGCTTTGATGAATAATGCAATAACAACCAATGTACAAACGAATTTCGTTACACTTGCATCACAACCTAATCTATACTTTTATTTCGTGAATTATTCTTGGCATTACTTAAACTCCCAAGGTAAGGCTGGATTGATTTTAATGGCTAAATTCTTAAACAATGAAGAGGGTGAGCATTTAAAGCAATTTATTTTAGACAAGGTTGAATCTGTTATTTTATACCCAAGAAATTATTTTGAAGATTTTAAAGTAACAACTGTAATTACTGTTTTAAGCAAACAGCCGTCTAATCAAATAAAATTTTTGAGAATTATCGATTCTGATTTACTATCTCGTCCTAATGATATAAAAGCAATACTTACCTCTACCAATAATACCGTTGTAAATGCAAATTATACATTAAAAGTTACAGATAGGAATATTGACCCGTCAGCAAATTGGAAGATGTTTTTCAATGACCCCACTGATAAATTTCAAACTTTGGATTCACTTTCATTTTTAGAGCCATTAGATACTTTTTTTGTAAACAAAAGACGTGGAGGAGCAGAAAATAGTGGTGGTTCTGCAATAATCTTTCCTGATTTTAACCAATCGCCTTACTCAGGAATTATAAATTCAAATAAAGGGTACGGAATTAAAAATAGCAGAAGTGCCCGAAGATTAATCTTAGAACAAACGAATTTAGAAGAAGAACCTGCAATACATTTCCCTGCTCAATACGATGACAGTACACCAAATGGATTAACAGCTAATCATCAAGCAGATAGTTCACTCAATTCAATATTTTCAACTAATAATACAGCAAATTCAGCCAAGTGGAAACAAATTGTAAATGCGGCATTCAGAAATAAGGTTTCATTTGATATTCTTATTCCTAGAGCCGAAAGAACTAAACACACTTGTTATTACAATCCTTTTTCGACACCAGTAGTTCTTTCTACTAATTTCTTTTATCTCTCTGGGTTTCAAAATGGGAATTCCGATACTTTAATCTTGAGCGAAAGCCAGATTAAGTTTATCACAGCCTTCTTAAATTCTTGTTTTGGTCAAATTCAATTTGAAATTCATTCCAATAATCAAGAGGGTTTAAGAAAATTGGAAGGTTTTCATATTAACGAATTAAAAGTTCCTGACTTGAGACAACTCACAAAAGTTGAAATTGATTCTGTTGTAACTGCTTTTGAAAATTTCAACAATTTAAATGTATCAGTAAGCGGAGATGAAGGTTTAACTACACCAAGAAGATTATTAGATGAGGAGGTTTCAAAAATTATTTTTTCCAAGAATAATTTAGGGTTTAATTCAAGTATAGAGATGACCAAC
Source organism: uncultured Flavobacterium sp. (assembly GCA_947626185.1). Lineage (GTDB taxonomy): Bacteria > Bacteroidota > Bacteroidia > Flavobacteriales > Flavobacteriaceae > Flavobacterium. The sequence continues at coordinate 1,575 of CANQRD010000094.1, read as the reverse complement.
TTTTTTGAACTATTTTTAGCTGACCTAGTAGAAGACAGAAGATTATGAAAAAAAAGAAGACTAAAGTAATAGGTTTATTTTCAGGATGCGGAGGTTTAGATTTAGGTTTTAAACAGGCTGGCTATGAAGTAATTTGGGCAAATGATATTTTAAAGGATGCTTGCGATACTTACAGATTGAACATCGGAGACCATATAGTAAATGAAGACATTACAAAAATTGATTTAAACACAATTCCAAGTGCTGACATTATAATTGGTGGTCCGCCTTGTCAAGGTTTTTCAGGAATTGGGAAAAGAGACCCTAACGATGATAGGTCTTCATTGGTATATTCCTATTTAGATGTTGTAAATAAAGTTCAACCGAAAATATTCCTTTTTGAGAATGTAACAGGCATTAAATCTTCTAAAGCTGTTGACGGCTCAAAAGTAATTGACAATTTAAAAAAAGCATTTGAGGATATTGGGTATCACATAAATATTTATACTCTGAATGCTGCAGATTATGGTGTTCCTCAACGAAGAAAAAGAGTATTTATAATTGGCAACAAAATGGGAATTGATATTTCTGCACCTTCTAAAACTCATTTTGAGAATGAAGAAGGAAAAAATAAATGGATTACATCTTTTGAAGCAATATCGGATTTAGATTCTCCAACAGAAAACGGAGAAACCAAATACAAACACCAACCAAATAATCCATATCAGGCTTTAATGCGTAGAAATGCAAAAAACACAACTTTGCATATAATTCCTTATTCAAGTCCAACTGATAAAGAGATTATTAGTCACGTAAAACCAGGAGGTAATTATATGGATATCCCTGATAGTGTTTCAACAAAAAGAATTATGTATTTCAAGAGTACAGGTGGAAGAACAACAACTTATGGTAGACTTGATCCTGAAAAACCTAATTATACTATAAATACTCACTTCAATCGTCCTAATATTGGCTGTAATATCCATTATGAAGAAGATAGAATGATTACTATTCGTGAAGGTTTAAGATTTCAGTCATTTCCTGATGATTTTCAGCTGGTTTCAAAGAATCAAAGAAATTATTATGTGCAAGTTGGAAATGCAGTTCCTCCTTTATTATCTAAAGCTTGGGCAGAGCATTTATTATCTTATATAGTAGACACTCCTCCCATTATAAAATCAGTAAAGATTCCTAACTCTCCAAATAAGATATTAGAAAAACCAGAACTTGTTAAGGATTAACGTTTACCTATTCCTCACAATTAAATGAATTTAATTGTGAGGAATAGGTAAATTCTATTCAACTTCTGATGTCTAAAAATAAATAGAATTGATACATTATTTTTTATATTTTTGTATTGAGCGAACGGAAACACGTTGAAAAGCAAAGCAATTAGCACCGTTACCAAATCGTTACCTGACTTTTTTGATTATCCTTATAAAAGCTTAGTATTCAATCGATACGGCTTTTTCCTGAAAACTTTAAAATAAAAATGGGCAAAAATTGTTTAGAATGTGGTGAAAAAATCATTGGTCGTGAAGATAAAAAATTTTGTAACGATGCTTGTCGCAATACCTACAACAACAAATTAAACAA
>CANQRD010000093.1 GCA_947626185.1 uncultured Flavobacterium sp. | reverse complement strand
AAATATACTATTTTTAACAACACATACAATAAAACCATTGCTTTTTTAATAATTAAATTATCGTTTTAATACTAAATATTTGATAATCAATTCAACCTTTTAGAAAAAAAGTTATTCTACTAACATACAGATACTTATAAATAAAAACAACCAATCTTGAAAATCAAAACTGGTTGTATTTGTTTAATTTTTATAAGCTACTATCATTTCTCTTTTTCCTGGTGGACCTGGCACTCTTTCAACCAAAAAACCTACACTTTTCATATTTCGTCTAATAATAGATCTACATGCATAAGTAACAAGTATTCCTCCTGTTTTTAAACTATCAAATGCTTTTTTAAAAATAGCTTCTGTCCATAAGTCAGGTTGAAATTGATATCCAAAAACATCAAAATAAACAAGATCAAAATAATTCTCTAAAACATCAACTTCTTCAAAACGAGCGTTTATTTTGTGTAATTGAATTGCATCTGACAACGAAACGAAGTTTCCCCAACTACAATCATGACTTTTTTTGAACAATGTTTCTGCTGCTTCAAAATCTTTCAAATTATTAGAATAATCCAATAATTCGTATTCTTCCTTCTGCAACGGAAAAGCTTCTATTGTATGATATTCTAATATTTGGTTGTGTTGCGTAATTTCTTGCATGGTAAGCAAAGCATTTAACCCAGTTCCAAAACCAAACTCAAGCACACGAATAGCATTTTGATGATTGAATTTGTGTAATCCGTTTTGAATATAAACATGCCTAGATTCTTGAATAGCACCGTGAATTGAATGATATGTTTCTCCCCAATCTTCAATAGAAATGGAATGAGACCCATCTGACGTAACAATTATTTTCTTCTTCAAAATAATTACGGAATTAGAAGCTTTCTTATTCTTGGCACTGGACCACCACATTTTTTTGCATGACACTCCAAACAAGAATTTACAATAGCATTAAATTTACTTTTTGTGTTTGTATTGGGATCTTTATAAAACTCTTCTTCAGTTTCTAAATATCTTTTTGTTTGTTGTTCAAAAAAAGCATCACGTTCTGAAGGATCTGTCATATCTGCCAGAAACAATTTATAATGCAACGATGGCATACTATCTGTAATAGGTAATCCTTCTACAATTTTTTCTCTAATACGCTTATTATCTACCCACATTTGCTCCATTAAAGCAGCCATTGGCGACATTTCATACATTTGAAAACTACTCTTTTCTTTTGTATTTTGCTCTTCAATTAGGGAAGATTCAGTCGTTTTTGTTTCATTCTTACAACCAAACAAAACAATACAAAGTAATATTCCTATTATTTGACGAACCATAAATTGTAATTTATTTAGCAATTCCTATTCCGTCAGCTTCAAAAGAATAAGTAATTTTTGGCTCTACAATTTGAGCAATTTCTTCTTCTGATTTGCCTGCATCTTTTGCATAATGCTTTAATTCATCAATAGAAACTACTGATACAAATGCTTTTCCGTTCATAATTACATCATGTCCGGCTGCATTCATTGGAGCAAAAAATCCGTAATCTTTAAAACGTACAAAACCGTTTTTATCTTCTCCTAAATCTACCTTCATCCAACAACCTTTCTTTTGGCAAACTTCCTGAATATTTGTAGCAAATGCTACATTAATAGTATCTCCAGGTTGAAGATTTTTAAACTTTTCATTCATTTCTTCTTTTGTTAAAAAAGAAGCTACCTCATTCATTTTGTCGCCAAAAAACTCATAGTTACTTATATCTATTTGATTTTCTACTATTTGTTCTTCTTGCATTTCTTGTTTTTTACCACAACTAGCAAAGCTAATTACTAAAGCAGCAAGACTAAATAAAACTATTCTCATACAATTCAATAAATAAAAATATATTCTTCAAAGATAAATCAAAAAAAGCAACTAAAAACAATAATTATCTCTGCTTAACACTACAATTTTCTTAAATATTCTTAATATATTTTTTGATTAAATAAAAAAAACAAAAAGCATATAATTATTCTTTAATTAAAGTTGAAAAACAGCCAGTTTTTTTGCTATTTTTGTAAGGTAGCATAAAACTATGGCTACTAAGGTTTTATTTAAAACAACAACAACTTTTTAAAAAATACTATAATAATGAGTTTAGAAACAAAATTTGATATTTCTATTGAAAAAACTGCAAATTCTAGAGTTGGTTCAGTAGATTTCGAAAATGTAAACTTTGGATCTATTTTTACAGATCACATGTTGGTTTGTCACTACAAAGATGGTAAGTGGGGAAAAGTAGAGATTAAGCCTTATGGACCAATGAGCTTTGCTCCATCTATTAATGTTTTTCATTATGGACAAGCAATTTTTGAAGGGATGAAAGCTTACAAAGATGAGAATGACGATGTATGGTTATTCCGTCCGCGCGAAAATTGGGCTCGTTTTAATAAATCTGCAGAGCGTATGACAATGCCTCAAATTGATGAAGGAAGATTTATCGATGGGTTAAAAGCGCTTTTAAACTTAGATAGAGAATGGGTTAGAAAAGGAGAAGGAAACTCTTTATACTTACGTCCGTTCATGATCGGTACACACGAAGGTGTTGTTGCAGGTCCATCAAGTGAGTTTATGTTCTGCATCATTTGTTCTCCTGCTCGTACTTATTATTCAGGAAAAGTAAAAGTACAAATTGCTGAACACTATAGCCGTGCAGCAAATGGTGGAGTTGGTTATACTAAATGTTCTGGTAATTATGGTGGGCAATTCTATCCTACAAAATTAGCGCAAGAGCAAGGATACCAACAAGTAATTTGGACAGATGATGCTACACACACAAAATTGGAAGAAGCAGGTACAATGAACGTATTCTTCAGAATTGGAGATACATTAATCACTGCTCCTACAAGTGAGCGTATCTTGGATGGAGTTACAAGAAAAAGCTTAATTGACATTGCTAAGAGCAAAGGTGTTAATGTCGAAGTAAGAACTATTGTTGTTCAAGAATTAGTTGATGCACATGCAAAAGGAGAATTGAAAGAAATTTTTGGTGCAGGTACAGCAGTTACAATCGGACAAATTGAAGGATTTGCTTATCAAGAAAAATATTATGAATTACCAAATGTAGAAGATAAAGATTCTATGGCTGTTATGTTAAAACACAATTTACAAGGTATTCAACAAAAACTTATTGAAGACACATTTAATTGGACAGAAAAAATCTAACTAAATTACTTTAAAATATTTTTAAATTTATTCATAAAAAATCTGCTAGAACTAATCTTAGCAGATTTTTTTTGTTACTTACCATAATTTTGATTTTTTAATACCCTAAATATATGGTTTCTAACAGAAAAGCTACCGAAGGTTTCGTGCTTCTTAAGAAGTGTGATGGAAAAATACCGTACCTATGTATAGCCGCGTCCCATCGGGTTGTAAAAAAAGTCATTTTCAGAGAAAAATAAGATGGCAAGATGGTTATAAACATATTAACGAAGTGCTTTAGGAGCACCTTTTTTAGGTGTAAATAATTGACTTAAAAAATAAAGTGTCTTATATAAGCAATTATGAAGTCGATTTTAGAAAGGTAAAGCACCCTATGGGTACTTGGTGCCCAATTTATTAGCTTTTCCAGTAGTTAATGAAAGCTTAAGACAGTACGAGCCCGCTTTATCTTCTTGTACATCTTTTTGTTCAAAACTATCAACTAATATCCTAATTTACTGCAACATATCATCTAAATGTCGTTGTGTTTTTTTGGATTTATAACTTAGGATACAATGCTTGTAATTCTAAATTCCTAATAGCTTCCCAATCAAGTTTTCTGCTGCTGAAAATACCATAGAGATAAGCATAGAGTTTAATAAAATATCGCTAAAAGCTACTCTACCGTCTTTCTTTTTATCCAAGGGAGTTAAAGATTGAATACCCAGTTTTTGCAGATCTAACTTATCTATAAAACGAACTTCATTATCTGTAGCAATAGTAGCTTCTAAACTGGAAAATATAAGTTCGTCTCTTTCTAAACCATTGATCATAGGCATAAAAACGCTACGTTATTAACACCTCAGGAATTTAATAAATTTTAACTATATTTGAAATAGTTTGTAAACTTTTTTCACAGACTGATGTTACCTGCAATACCTCTAAAGCTCCGGTAAACAAATACTAATCCCAAAATATGCTTAAAATTGATATAAATTTTGACTTCAGAAAAGATAGTCTTTGTGGAGATCCTGATACTGATAGTCCAAAACTTTACGAAAACCACAAGTTTTTATGGTCGAAGAATTTACCAAATAAAAGTGAGTTCCAGTTTGAAATGCTTACAATTGGTGGTAAATGTGGAAGAATTCTTCTAAAAAGTAATTTATACGATAATTTATCAAGCGATAGAATGTGTCTTCATTTTGTCGGAAAATATAAAGGACAATTCAATGGTTGGTTAACCGAAGAGGAAAATGAAAACTTTAAACATATTGTGAGAACTATCGGTGGACATATTGTTTTTCCTGCTCACAAAAAGGATGGTTTTACAATAAATCAAGCAAGAGGTGTTAATAGAAAAATATGCGATAGATTTGACTTAACACTTGAATGCATTAGATTATTTTATCTAAATGAACAAAGCCCACTTTTTGATGCAATTAATCGCTATCAAGACTTTTTCAAACTATTCGAAAATTTTGAGAATTATGTAAACTTCTTTTTGCTTCAAGATTTTGTTACCGAAAAATATGATGTAAAATTTGCTTTACCATTTGATAATTTTGTGCGTTCTCCTCTACCTCAAAGTATTGAAGAATATAAATCATATAAGGCTGAAACCATCAACCAAATCAATAAAAGAAATAATCGAATATTAACAAGGCACAGCAGGTAATAACTAAGCTTTAGCGGCAAAACTCTAGTCGTCTTGCCCGCAGGGCACAAGATAAATTGAAAATCACCGAATACTAAAACAAATAATAATCAATGAAGTAAAGCCCGTTGAACGAAATGAATATTCAACGAATACCAAAACAAATACATTAAATGAGGTAAACCGTAGGAAGCTTAATACGTCCTATGGAGTTTTGAAGTGTGGCTTTAAGATATATCAGCAGTGGTTTTAGAATTATTGTTTTTTTTTTCTAAATCCCATAATATTTTCACGTTATTTTATAGAGTAAATATGTATATAATACTAGTTCTACACGTCTATAATAATGTTCTTAAAACATTTATAATTACATTTTGTTGGTAAAGCGCCTTTTATAAAGAAGAGTTACTTAATCAAGCAACTCTTCTTTTTGCTCCTCTTTTTTAGATTCAATTGTATTATCAGAAATATCTGTTAAATTGTTACTTTTAGATCCGCTACTCAAAAATATTGCAAGTGCAACAACTAAACCAACACATACAAGTGCAAATATTATAATCATGAATGTACCATTGGCAAAGTTATAAAGTGGAAAATGTAATAGTGTCATAGCTATAATTATTTAAATATTATCATTACACTAATATAGTTTATTTTTTTAACAATTATTATGACATTTATCATATTCAATTGAAAATATATTTTACCGTTATTGATTTCTATTTTTCGATTTATATTTTCCCTAATTAATAGAACGAAATATTTTAATTTTAATTATAATTACTACACTTAAATTGCTGTAAAAAACAACCTTACATCTGTCTATATCTCAACAGATTTATTAAAAAGTTGAACAAATTATTTTACGGTTAGTTTATAAATTCTAACTATAAATATGTAGAATATTTTAAAACTACTTTAGATAAATTTCTTTAAGTTGCTTTATATCAACTTTTAAAATATTTTTTAGGTAATTATCTATAGAGGAGTAGTTTTCTATAATAGCAGTAAATGCAGTGTTTAAATAATCTTGCTGAACTAAAAACACATCCTTTAAATTGGCGTTATTTTGTATGTAGTTTTCATATTTATTGGAAAGAAAAGTATTAGATAGTAAATAATCAGCCATTATGTATTTCCACTCAACACCAAGTGCTGATAAAATTAAAGCAGTAGCCACTCCTGTTCTATCTTTTCCTGCTGTACAATGATATATTATTCCGCAATTTTCAGGCTCTTGTAGAATTTGGAAAAAACTTGAGTATTCTTTTATTGCTTGATCACTCAAAACTAATTCTTTATAAAACTCTAACAGTAAAGGTTTAAAATTAGTTTGTCCTTTTTTTATTTCCTCCACAAAAGCATTCATATTAGCAGCAATAATATCGAGATGAATTTCATTTTTACAAGTTACTGGAATTTTATCTATTGAATGGGCTCTTTCGATATCTGTTCTAAAATCTACAATTGTTTGTACATTTAATTGAGCCAACAAATCTAGATCTTGCTGATAAAGATTACTTAATTCGTCTGTTCTAAAAAGTAATTTAGGTTTAATAATAGCTCCTTTTTTAGCTGGAATCCCTCCTAAATCTCTAAAATTATAACCGCCTTTAATTGGTAAAACTCTCTTTTCTTGTAAACTTGCCTCCATATTTTTTTCTTTATTCCTAATTTACAATATTTATGCTATTTATTTACCTTTTTAATCAAATAATAGTTGAATAAGTATCTTGTTTTTAGTTGCATAGAGCTTTCAAATTCGATTCTCTTAATTCAATGTTTTTCTTTACTTTTGCTATTAAATTATTTATCATGTTTACGACAGGTCAATTAAACTTTGCTGTTTTTTTTATTATTGTTTTTACTATAGTTATTATTATTACTTATAGAAAAGATATTGCTTTACACCGCAAATACTATAAAAATAGACTATGGATATTACTTGCTTTTTTAACATTTATAAGTTCATTGTTTATCTTAAAAAACATTCTGAAATAGTTATTTTCACCACTAGACACAATTGTTACTTATGAAAATTATAAAGTACTTTTCTCTATTATTACTACTTACTAGTATTTCACTTGTTGTTTTTATACTTACACAGAGTGGTACTTTTAAAATAAATAAAACATTTGAGTTAGATGCCTCTAAACCTATTGTTTACAAGTATTTAAACAACTTAAACAATTGGAAAGACTGGATGCCTTTACAGCAAATAGATGACAACACTTTTTCTTTTGAATTAAATAATTTAGGTGAGTTTGAAATAAAAAACGAATACAGCTATCCTTATGACAGTATTTCGCAGGATATTTTAAATGATAATAAGCTTTCTAATATTGTTTGGAAATTTAGTCAAGAACAAGAAAAAACAGTTGTAAACCTTACATTTGAAGGTAAACTAGATGTAAAAACAAAAATACTTACTTTCTTTTCTGGTAGCCCTGATAAGGTAGTTGATAAAGTTTTAGAAAAACATATAAATTCTTTAATTGTATTCTTTATAAAACAATACAAAGAATATACTTTAGAAACCACTGGAAGTAAAAATCAACAAGCCATTTCTTATATTTATTTAGAAACTAACACCAATTATTCCTCACTAAAAGCAACAATAGCCAAACTAGATACAAAATTAAAAAGTTTTAGTGAAAAAAATTCGTTTAAACTAGCTGGAAGCCCTCTCCTATTAATTAATAGCTTAGAAGAAAAAAACAAAATTACTATTCAATACGGTTATACTATTCAAGATTCTATTTTCTTAAATGAAGAAGAAAAGTATAAATTAGGAACACTGCCTATAGCTAATTATTTTGAAAGCACTGTAACTGGGTATTATACACACCTGCCAAAAGCTTTGTCTGAAATATATAATACAATTAATAAGTCGGAAATTTTCACAGTAGACAATAGTAAAAAAACGATTCTTAAATTAGATGAATCTTCATTAAATCATAGATTGCCATCTGAATGGAAAACTAGAATATTAATACCTGTATCGTCTAAAGAATCTGTTATCCCTACTTATAACTATTATAAAAGTCGCAACACACCAACCACTATTTCTGAAGCAGAAACTGCTGTAGTTGTAGAAGAATAGCTAAGAGATATAGAATAAAAAGGTAGTGAATTAC
>CANQRD010000092.1 GCA_947626185.1 uncultured Flavobacterium sp. | reverse complement strand
GGAATATTGAAGGATGAATGGCCAATTATATTGTCAAACGGATTTTCTGTTTTAGTGAATACAACATTACTAATCTATTATTTTAGGTTTATAGGGGTTAAAACAGATTATAGGTGATTTTCCTGAAAAAATCTATCCGTTAGAACCAGAATTGGTTTTAAAAAAAGGAGCACAGGTAATGTTTGTGAAAAACGATTTAAGTCATGAAATACGATATTATAACGGAAAAATAGGATTAGTTTTTTATGTATCAGCACATGAAATAGAAGTTTTAATTCCAGAAGATAACGTTAAAATTACCGTTGAAAAATACGAATGGCAAAACGTTCGTTATACCATCAATGAACAAACCAAGGAGATAGAAGAAGAAGTTTTAGGAACTTTTGTGCAATATCCTTTAAAATTAGCGTGGGCAATTACCGTACATAAATCACAAGGATTAACGTTTGACAAAGCTGTGTTAGATATCAACGATGTATTTATGAGCGGTCAGGCTTACGTTGCTCTGTCACGTTTACGTAGCTTAGACGGATTAGTTTTAAGTAAACCAGTAGCTATTAAACAGATAGATGCCGATTACGATATTGTAGAATTTGCAACTAAAAATAAACATTTAAATAACGAGGATGGATTATTACAGGCAAAATTAGAATATTTATGGCTACAAATTAAAGATACCTACGATTGGATTGAAGTTCATAAACAATTTAAAGAATGGATACAAACGTGGGTAAATGACAAAAAATCTCCGCGAAAAATTTATGATCCTTGGGCAGTGAAACAAGAACGTCTTTTAGAACAGCTTATGAAATTTGGTGCCAAATTTCTAAAAGAGGTATATGAATTGTTCACCGCCGCTGATTTCCGCGTGGAACATTTAATACTGCGTTTAGAAAAGGCGTACAGCTATTTTTATCCCAAATTAGACGAACTGGCTTACGATACCTTGTTTGTCTTGGAACAGTCAAAGAAAAAGAAAGGTTTTGTATTGTTTGCAGAGCAATTATCTGTTTTTGAATACCAACATATCAAAATGGTTTTAAAATTGATTAAAACGCATAAAATGATACTTCTTTTTAAAGCTGGTAATGATTTTAATAAGCACGATTTAGAAACTCAAGAAATAATAACGTATCGTTTAAATCATTTAACGGCGATTAAAGAAATTCTTCGTACACAGATTTTAGATATAGATACGGTAGAAACCGATGATTTAAAAGAAATTCCAAAAACGCCTAAAATTTCTACCATCGACAAGACACTTGAATTATGGCAACGCAAAAAAACAATTGTAGAAATTGCCGAAGAACGTAAACTATCGGTGCAAACGATTTATCAACATATTGGAAAATTAATTGGTCAGCAAAAAATAGATATTACCGAAGTAATTCCACAGAAAAAACTACGAATTTTAAAACAATTATTTGAAAATTACGACGGACAAACTTTAACCGAAATCAAAGCCGAAGCAGGTGATAACGTAACTTGGGAAGAGTTGCGCGTATTTAAAAATAGTTTAGGAAATTGATATAATTATCCTGAAAGAATTTGTGTAACCTCTTTAGTCTTGATCGTTTAAATTTTGAATATATTCGGAAGGCGAACAACCTTTTATTTTTTTAAAAACTTCAGCAAATTTACTGTGCGATGAAAACCCTGTCAATTCTGCAAGATAACTAATTTTATATTGTCTGTATTCCAGATCCTTATCCAATAAATCGGAAATATAATTTATTTTAAGATTATTGATGTAGGTATAAAAATCCTGATGATGTGTTTTATTTATAACGTGTGTAATGTATTTTGTATTGGTATTCAGTAAGTTTGCCATAGAACTACTTGACATATTTTTGTTTAAAAATTGTTTTTCTTGTTCAAAAATTTTGATTTGTTCTATAAGCCTTTCTTCCGTTTCTTTTGCAATGTTTAATTCTTCGTTCTTTGGATTTTTATTGATTTCCAAAACTGTTTGTTGTTTGTTCTTTTTTCTCAAAAACCAAAATAAACCAGCAATCATAAAAGGTAAAAGAAGAAGATAATACCAATTACTTGTTTTTTTATATTGTTTTAGCTCTTTGTTTTCCTTGTTCAATTTTTTTGTAACAGAATTTACCACATCTGTATTTGCTTTAAAAATAAGATTATTTACGCTGTCTAATTTATTTTTAAAGATTTTCATACTATCAATATCCTTCTTATTTTCGTAATAACTAATCCAGTTATTATATAAATCCTGGTTTAAATCTAAGGTTCTAAATTGTGAAGAATCATTTAATACTTTGGTTAAAACATTTTTAGTAGCCTGAAGATCTTTTTTTAACAAATAAGAGAAACCCATATTAACATACACGTAGTTTTGAAGCGTTTTTGTGTTAATATCTTTATGATCTTTCATAAAATGTAATGAACGGTTAAAGTAAAAAAGAGCAGAATCTGCTTGTTGCATTCTATTAAATAAAGTACCTGCATATTGATCATTTGAAGCCATAAGGAAATAGCTTTTTGAAGCGTTTATTTTCTTTAAATAAGTATTACTCTGTTCTAAATAATGGATTGCTTTTTGGAATTCATTATTAGAAGTTTCATAATAAGCCATTTCATGAAAAGCATTTGCATAAAAGTTGTATAATTCGTCTGATTGAGGTGCTTTTTTTGCTATATTAAGAGCTTCTTCTAGTTTTTCGTGGCTTAAATCTAACATTTCAGACGTTCTGTATAAACTTGAAATATAACCTAATAAACGAGCCTCCCATAAATATTCTTTGGATTTAGAAGCCATTTCGTATGCTTTTTCTACAATTTTTAAAGAGGTTTTAGTATCGCCATTTAATTTGTGCAAATTTGCCAAAATAAGCATCCCTTTTAACTGCTCTTCTATTGATAAAGAGCCATCTTCCAAAATTGTATGAACCTCTTTTATGGTTTTTTCTATATCGTTGGTTTTTGTTTGACCCACCGAAACACGATCAGATAATTCTTTTAATCTTTCAGAAGAATTTTGAGCAAATATAAAAGTAGTTATCGTAAACGATATGAAAAAAGCAAGTAGGTATTTAGACATATTTATAGGCCTTTATGTGTTTTAGGTTTCACAAAAATAAGTAAATAAATAGCTTTTTTACGGTAAACACAAAGAAAGGGCTTTAAAATATTTTTAAAAACCTAATTAATTTAGTTATTTAATTCTCGTAAATTGTTTCTTTTTTATATAATTTTCGCTTATTAGCTATTTATTTACGGTAAATAGCCGGTAAACATAGTCTTATGTTAAGTTAATTAGCTTAAGTATTAGTTATTTTTGTAAAAATTTACTTCCCTTAAAACACAAAATAAAAACAATATGAAACTTAATTTTAAAAGAAGAAAAGTATTTCATTATACATTGCTCCTAAGCATTATTATTTTACAATTTTTAATTGGTTTAATTATATACAATGAAGTTTTTAACGAATCAAAGTTAGAAGAGTTAGAAGCAGAATTATATCTTTCCGAACAAGCATCCTATTTTAGTGATCTTACCAAAGAAAATTATATTGAGGCACAAAATAACCTACAAAACTTTTTTAGAACTAAAGATCAAAAATATTTAGTAAAGTATAATGATGCATTAACTAATTTGAATGAAAATATTCAAAATTTGTCAAAAACAGCAGAAAAGAGTTCACTCTTTTCGCTTTATTTAGAACGTGAAAAATATTCTAATTTATCTGTTTCAAAAATTAATTCTCTTATTGATTCCTTAAGATGTGTAGAAATACCAGCAATCGATAAAATAAAAGAAGAAAATTTTAAATTGAATAGCATTCAGTACAAAGACGTTTTAGACAGTATTCATATTGAAACTAATTTATTTGTAGATAGTTTAGAACGTAAAAATCTGATATCGAGATTAGGAAATGCTTTTTCGGGCAAAGTAGATGTTCAAAAAGAAAAGCTAAATACTACTTTAACATTAAAACACGGTAAAAAAAGTGTTTCGGGTAATATCGAAGAACAATTTGCGTACGTATTAAAAAGAACAAATGATTATTACCAAAAAGAGTTTTTAAATTATAAAGCGAGGCTTTCTAAACTTAAAAATAACGAATCCGATTTTTTTGATAAAAACAACGAATTACTTAATTATAGCAGTATTTTATTAAAAAAATACAACGATGCGCTTGTTTCATTTACCAACGATGCACGTAATAAATTTCAAGAACAATACAAAACCAATAAATTAATAAGAAACTACACCATAATAGGTTTAGTTGGTATCATGATTATTATTTCTGTAGTTTTGGTATTACTTACACGTATGGCATTTGAATACGAAAAAAGATTATTGAAAGCACAAGGAAAAATCAAGGAAAATCTTACGTTCAAAAATAGAATTGTAAGTATGATTAGTCATGAAATACGATCGCCATTAAACATTATTTCAATATACAGTAAAGGCATTAGAAAACAAGTTAATGATGTAGAAGTTCAAGAATCTTTAAAATCTATTGAGTTTACGACTAATTCATTAACACTTTTAGCAAATCAAATATTAGATTTTTCAAAAAGTGAGCATCAAAAATTAAGTTTAAATAAAACGTATTTTAATTTAGAAGCAGAATTAAATGCTATTCTAAAAACGTTGAGCAGTTTTGTAGAAACGAATGAAAATAAATTACATGTAAAAAATAACGTTGCACAAAATACTCTGGTGCATTCGGATCTTGTTAAAATTCATCAGCTTTTTTACAACATTGTGGGCAATGCTAATAAATTTACACATAATGGGAATATATATATTTCTATAGAAATTGGAAAAGTTGAAAATAATAAATTGACATTATTTGTAGAAATTAAAGATGACGGTTTAGGAATTGACGAAGAAGATTTAAAACACATTTTTGAAAATTATAAACAAGGAAAAACCTTGACAGATGTAAAAAACATTGGTGTAGGTTTAGGTTTAAGTCTGTGCAAAGAAATTGTAGAACTGTTTAATGGTGTAATTACGGTTTCAAGTAAAAAAAATAAGGAAACGAAAGTGTCTTTTTATTTAATTTTAGATGAGTAATCATTAAACTAACGCACTTGTAGAATAAGTTTTACATAAACAATAGATATTGTTCTACATGAAGTGTAGTGTTAAATATGTAATTTTAACGCAAAACATAAATTTTAATGACTAACACATATACTTTTATAACTGCAGATGACCATAGTGTCATAACCAAATCAATTAGTTATATTTTAAAAGATCTTTATTCTAAAAGCATCGTACTTGAATTGAACTGTATAAGCGATTTAATTAAAACGCTGTATATCCAAACGGTTGATTTACTGCTATTAGATATTACATTTCCAGATGGAAACACATTGAACATTATTCCAACTATAAGAAAAATACAACCCAATATTAAAATTTTAATTTTTTCTGGAATGGAAGAAAATATCTATGCCCTTCGTTATATTAACGCTGGTGCCAATGGATATTTAAGCAAATTGTCTAGCGAAGAAGAAATTAAAGAAGCTATTAAAGAAATAATGGTCTCAGGAAAATATCTTAGTGAAAAGATTCAGGATAAAATTACAAACGATTATATTTTTAAAAAAGTAACAAATCCGTTAGAAGCTCTTTCAAATAGGGAATTAGAAATTACTCATTTAATGATAGAGGGTTATGGGAATACGGAAATTTGTTCCGTATTAGATTTACAAAAATCAACAGTAAGTACATACAAAACTCGAATATTTGAAAAATTAGGAGTAGATAATCTCTCCGATTTAATACAACTTTTTAATTTATATAAAAAAATCTAATAACAACAATTCTGTTTAATATTCTTGAGAAGCGTTGCCCTAAAAAGGCAATGCTTATTTTTTTAATAATGAAACTCTTTAAAAAAGTAGAATAAGTTCTACTTTTTTTGCTTAGAACGTTCTACAATCGGTCTTCATATGATAAACTAATTTTACTTCGTGATATTTTGAATATCATAAAGATATGATAATGAACTAAACTAGTTATAATATGAAAAAAAGATTACTTACAGCAGCTTTCTTTGTTAGCATTTGGAGCACTTACAGTCAGGTGGGTATTGGCACCCTTACACCTAACAATGCTTCACAGTTAGATGTTGTAGCAAAAGACAAGGGTATTTTAATACCTCGTATTGCTTTAAAATCAACAACCGATGTAACTACTGTTGCCAATGCTAATAACAATGGCTATGAAAACAGCCTTTTAGTGTTTAATACCAATACACAAAATGATATTACTCCAGGGTACTATTATTGGTATGTAGACAAATGGATGCGTATTGTTAATGAACATGATGTCATTTCATTAGACAGCAACACGACAAATACTTCTTTTACACTAGTAAATGGAGATTTGATTTTAACAGATAGTGATGGTAATTCGGTGCAAATTCCATTAGCACAAATTAATATAATAACTACTTTAGTTAAAAATACCGACGGTACCTATACTTATACGAGTGAAGATAATACAGTTACTATCATCGATATTCCGGCATCAGTGGTAGAGAACTTCGAGACAATTGTAAACAGCGGTCCTGTAGAGATTAACGGCGATACATTTACTACGATCGAAGATTATATCACGTATATTGCCAATAATGTTTCTAATGTTGAAGGAAGCGATTTCATTACGGTAACAGGTGACGGTTCAACAACAAATCCATTCAAAATCGAAATCAAGGAAGGGTCAAACAACAGCATGCTGATTACCAACGCAACAGGCGAGTTGGAATGGGCAACCATTGAGTCAATCGTACAAGCAAACGAAACAGTAACCAGAATCGAAGAAGCAGACGGTATCTACACGTATTACAACGAGGAGAACACACCGTTTATCATTGACATACCAGCCTCGGTAGTAGAGAACTTCGAGAACATTTACAACAATATTGTAAACGAAGAGATCACTGTTGGCGGCACGCATTACAACACGTTTGAGGAGTATTTAACAACAATCATCAACAACAACACGAATTTCGAGGACAACGATTTCATCACTGTAACGGGAAGCGGAACAGATGCGGATCCATTCAAAATCGAAATCAAGGAAGGTGCTAACAACAGCATGTTGATTACTAACGCAACAGGCGAATTGGAATGGGCTACTATCGAAAGCATCGTTAAGGCAAACGAAACAGTAACCAGAATAGAAGAAGCAGACGGTATCTACACGTATTATAACGAGGAGAACGCACCGTATATCATCGACATTCCGGCATCAGTAATAGAGAACTTCGAGAACATCTACAACCAGATCGTTAACGAAGAAATCACCGTTGACGGCAATCATTACAATACGTTCGAGGAGTATTTAACAACAATCATCAACAACAATACGAATTTCGAGGACAACGATTTCATCACGGTAACGGGAAGCGGAACAGATGCGGATCCATTCAAAATCGAAATCAAGGAAGGTGCTAACAACAGCATGTTGATCACCAATGCAGCAGGCGAAGTAGAATGGGCAAGTTTGTCAACCATTGTAAAAGCAAACGAAACGGTGACAACCATCGTAAACAACAACGACGGAACTTATACCTATACTAATGAAGCAGGAGTAACGGCAATCATCGATGTACCTGCAGCGGTAGTAAACCAGTTTGAAAACATCTACAACGACATCGTAAACGAAGAGATCACCGTTGGCGGTGCAACATATAACACCTTTGAAGAATACTTAACCAAAGTAGCGAACGAAAGTGTAACCATTGGCGGCAGTGAATTTGTAACGGTGACAGGAACGGGAACGGCAGCAGATCCTTATGCGATAGCAATTAAGGAAGGTGCAGCAAACTCAATGTTGATCACCAATGCAGCAGGCGAAGTAGAATGGGCAAGTTTGTCAACCATTGTAAAAGCAAACGAAACGGTGACAACCATCGTAAACAACAACGACGGAACTTATACCTATACTAATGAAGCAGGAGTAACGGCAATCATCGATGTACCTGCAGCGGTAGTAAACCAGTTTGAAAACATCTACAACGACATCGTAAACGAAGAGATCACCGTTGGCGGTGCAACATATAACACCTTTGAAGAATACTTAACCAAAGTAGCGAACGAAAGTGTAACCATTGGCGGCAGTGAATTTGTAACGGTGACAGGAACGGGAACGGCAGCAGATCCTTATGCGATAGCAATTAAGGAAGGTGCAGCAAACTCAATGTTGATCACCAATGCAGCAGGCGAAGTAGAATGGGCAAGTTTGTCAACGATCGTAAAAGCAAACGAAACGGTGACAACCATCGTAAACAACAACGACGGAACTTATACCTATACTAATGAAGCAGGAGT
>CANQRD010000091.1 GCA_947626185.1 uncultured Flavobacterium sp. | reverse complement strand
TTTCATAAAAAAAGTATTTTTAGGTACATTAGTTAAATAATAAATATAAAAACAGCTGTTTTTGTTTAAGTTTTGTGAGTAAAAATAGAGAAACAACCGCATTTTTAACAATGTATTACTAAGGTTGATCTTCCAACTACTGCTAGAACTTTTAAAAACATTGAGTTATCATGCGAAGGCTTATCTAAATTTTGAAATATAGTTCTGTATAAACTGTCAACTATTTATTTTAGAAAATAAAAGATTTTAAATGTAATCTATCGTGCATTATATATTTATAGGTCATAAACTGAAAAAAATAGTTGTTTTTTACACATAGGTTATATTTAATGTGAAGTACATTTTAGGTTACATCGATTTTTCAAATTACAAAATAAACATAGTTTGACTATGTACTTCAGTGATAAGAACTTTTATACCCTTTTGTTATTTGTAACTTAAATCCGTAAATAACTATGTTTTGTATTGTGGCATAAAATATATAATTCTGTATCAGTGAATATTTTATAACGCACTATGGGTATATGTAGTTAATATTATTATATTTGCAGCTCATAAGTGTTTTTTTTGGTTATAAAGAGGTTGTAAGTTTTTTTAAGCTTCAACCTCTTTTTTAATTGTACTTATTACCACTGGTTGATATTTTTTTTGATTTCTGCTACGGAAATGATTACATTTATAAAAAGAATTAAACAAACCGTGCTACCTGACAAAGCCTATACTTTATCTGTTATTATGAACCGCATCAAGCAGCTGTTTGATGAACGGATGAACGAAGTTTATTTTTGGATGAAAGTAGAACTCATGCACGTTAAAACAGACCGTAACGGGCATTATTATCTGGATATTGTAGAAACCGAAGAAGGTAAAGTTATTGCCCGAAGCAGCGCACAAATTTGGAATTATACTGCAGTTTATCTTAGAGAAACATTGGGGAACGATTTCGATGCAGTTATCAAACAAGGCAGTGAAATTATGTGTTACTGCAAAGCTGTTTTTCATACCATTTACGGTTTGTCTTTCATTGTAACCAAAGTAGATTTATATTACAACCTGGGAGCTTTGGAACACAGAAAACTTGCGACCATTGAACATCTCAAAAAAGAAGGTTTATTAGAAACAAATAAAAAACATTACCTGCCAAAAGTTCTTCAGCGAATTGCCCTAGTAGCATCGCCCAATACTTCGGGGTTTGAAGACTTTATGAAGCAATTGTATCAGAACAGTTTTGGTTTTGATTTTTATGTGGAAACCTTTGCGGTGAAAGTTCAGGGAGATCTAGCTGTGACAGAGATTGTAAACCAGTTACAGCAAATTCCGAATGCCGGTTTTGATGCAGTGGTTTTATTACGCGGTGGCGGTTCAAAGTTTGATTTAGAACCTTTTAACGCCCTTGAATTAGCAAAAGCAATAGCTTTTTGTCCCCTACCCGTTTTAACAGGAATCGGACATGAAACTGATACAAGTGTTGCCGACTTAACTGCACACACCTCATTGAAAACACCAAGCGCCGTGGGAGCTTTTATAGTGGAACGAACTGCTAGCTTTACTCATAACATACACCTTTTATATGACGGTATTAAACGTATTTATGATCAGAAAATGCTACAGCTGAATAAAGATCTAAAACATCAGATTACTGAATTTGCATCTTTAAGCAAGTCTAAAACACGGATACAACGCGGCGAATTGCATACATTAACGCATCGCATTTTAACTACGGTAAATGAAGAGCAAGCCAGATCGCATTCTTTGTTGAATGTGGCTGTGCAACAACTTTTATTACTGCCCAACAAGCAGTTAGCGCATGAACGCACAAAGGCAAAAGAGCACACAGAGCAACTATACTTATACAGTAAATACCTTGTTCGCGATGCAAAAGAACCGCTGCAACTAAAAACAGAACAGCTTGTTTTTTTAACTAAGATGAAGCTAAAATTGCAACGACAGAAAATGGAAGAATGGGAATTTTACCCTAAATTGTACCATCCAAACGCCGTTTTACAGAAAGGATATGCCTTGGTTAAGAAAAACGGAAAAATCATAACAGATGAAACTAATTTAAAAGAAAACGATCTAATAGAAATAGAACTTTATAACCGTATTTTTAACGCCACTATTAACAACAGCCCACAATGGAAGAACTTACCTACGAAAAAGCAGAACGAGAATTAGAACAAATATTAGATGATTTGCGTAATGACCGAATTACCATTGATGCACTTGCTGAAAAAGTTGAACGTGCCTCTAAACTAATTGTTTTTTGTAAAGAAAGACTTGCCAATACAGAGAAAAAAGTGGAAAATATAATTAAAGAATTGGGCTTGTAAAAAAATGTTTATTTATTTGATTTGCTGTTAGTAACTTTTCTTGTTGGTCACCCATATTCCTACATCAATGTTGTCTATTATAGTCCTCTTAAGCAGATCCCTATTTTCTTTTGAGAAGATTAAAGATACTTTTATAGATAATAAAAAAGCTCCGCCACTATTGGATAAAACCACACGAGGTACATAAACAAACCACATGTGGTATTTTAATTTTCTTGATAGAAAATCAATTACATCCCCTTTCAGAAAGGGAATTCTAACTGTTATTGTTTAACAACCTTTACAGTAGCACTGCTACCTTGTGTGGTACTTACTTTTACAAAATACACACCATTACTAGCACTTTGCAGGTTTATTTGCTTAGTACTGCCAAATATCCCTGTTTGTATCTCGCGACCGTTGATGTCATAAACTGAGTAGTTAAACAGGTTTTCATCTGTTTCAATAGTAACTATATCTGTTGTTGGGTTGGGGTACACGTTAACGGTTAATTTGTTAAACTTATTGGTGCTTACGTTTCCAGAACCACACAAACTGTTTGCCAGTTTGGCAACAAAAAAATCTGATTCCCCGGTGCTGATTAATGGGTTTATGCCTAAATTATTATTCATAAACAAGTTGGCATTAAAACTTCCCCCAACAATATAGTTACCATCACTATCTGTTGCTACAGCGGTCATTCTTTTAGTGCTAAGTGCTTCTCCATGTATGTCGTGTACACCTAATACATTTCCAGTTTGCTTATCTATTCGAACTAATATAGGATCAGGCTGATAGTTGGTAATTGGGCGTACTATTTCTATATTGCCCCAAAATTCTGCACTTGCCTGTGCTACGAAGGCTAATTCATTATTGTTTAGAGCTATCCCGCCTCCGTAACGTAATGCAGGTGCTAAAACTCCAGCACTATAAGCTGCTGTTGCCTGTACCCATATTACATCGCCATCGCTGTTGAATTTTACAATCATTGGAACTGTAAAATCAGCGCCTGTTGTAATATTATAGGTTGTGCCAGATGGATCAGCAGGATCATAAATTTTTAAATCAGGGTATGAAGGATGCTTGAACCTAGTTCCTCCAATATAAACATTAGAATTTTCGTCAATTACTACAGATGCGATTTTATTACCAGCAAGCGAACTGCTTGTTCCAGTATCTGAATAGATCTCTCGTATCCATTTTTTACTGCCATCGTTCCCATTAATAGCTATTATATACGAATTATTTATAATATAATCACCATTATATGCCATTAAGATAGAATTACCTCTTTCGCCTGCCATGTAATAAGTGTTTTTAGTCTCATCATAAGCAAATTTAACAGGAATAGGGATTCCACTTCCATTATCAAGCGTAATGGGTAAAACCACACTGTTTACGTAATTTAAGTTTGTATCATACTTTGCTAAATGGTATTGAAAATTATATGTCCATGTATTAGGGTCATAGGCATATTGTGACGGTACGGTTACCTGAATGTCTAAGTGCGTTCCGCTCAACAAACCCACTATAAAATGTAAAGTATCGTTACTGATAGCAAGGTTTAAAATTTGTGAGCCATAATGTGATCCGTTAGGCTGATTGTTTACATTGCCCTGCAAGGCTTTTTTACCTTGATAATTGCCGTCCTTATCATATTTTACTAAATAAATTCTTTTATAGTAATCTTGATCATTACTGTTTGTAGGCAATGAGTCGGTTGGGCTGAAACGCACAGGATATGTACCTGCGGAATTAGTAACGGCAGGATTAAAATACCCGCCAATATAGACATTGTCGTTACTGTCTAATACCAAATTATAAGCTATATCATCGCTTCCTCCTCCAATAGCCCGGCTCCAAAGTACCTCACCTTCGCAGTCAATGGAAAACAAAAAAATATCTTTAGCACCACCCCCCAAATTATTAGGGAGATTATTTGGATATACAGGTTGTCCGTCAAGTTGAGCATTGAAAATTTGTCCTGATCCATATATTGTAGCTATGAAATAGTAATTCCCATTGGTTCCTACTTTTATGTCGTGAATTGTTTCGTTGGTTATACCACCTATGCTGCTGCCTCCGCTTATTGCCCAGTCCCATTCGTAGGGTTGGGTTTGTTGGGCGTTTGAGAAGAAAGAGGAAAGAAGAAAGAGTAAAGACAGTATTTGAAAATTTAATAATTTGGAAATTTGAAAATGAGATCCCTCGTTACCTCGGGATGACAGGGTGTACATATGTATTTTTGGTTTCATATTAATTGTTGTTTTTAGCTGTTGGTTATAAAATTAATAGAAAAGCTCCGCCACTATTGGATAAAACCACACGTGGTAAATGCACAAACCACGTGTGGTATTTTAACTTTCTTGATAGAAAATCAATTACATCCCCCTTTATCCCCCTTTCAAAGGCGGAATTCCAAACTGTTATTGTTTAACAACCTTTACAGTAGCACTGCTACCTTGTGTGGTACTTACTTTTACAAAATAAACACCATTGCTTGCACTTTGCAGGTTTATTTGGTTAGTGCTGCCAAATATTCCTGTTTGTATCTCTAGACCGTTGATGTCATAAACCGAATAGTTAAACAGGTTTTCATCTGTTTCAATAGTAACAATATCTGTTGTGGGGTTGGGGTACACATTAACGGTTAATTTGTTAAACTTATTAGTGCTTACATTTCCAGAACCACACAAGCTGTTTGCCAGTTTGGCAACGAAAAAATCTGATTCCCCAGTGCTGATTAATGGGGTTATGCCTAAATTGTTATTCATAAACAAGTTCGCATTAAAACTTCCCCCAACAATATAGTTACCATCACTATCTGTTGCTACGGCGGTCATTCTTTTACTGCTTATAGCTTCTCCTTCTATGTCGTGTACACCTAATACATTTCCAGTCTGCTTGTCAAACCGAACCAATACCGGATCGGGTTGGTAGTTGGTAATTGGGCGTACTATTTCTATATTATCCCAAAAATCTCCGCCTCCCTGTACTCCAAGGGCTACTTCATTATTGTTTATCGCAATGCCTTTACCATAACGTGGTGCAGGTCCCAGCACCCCAGCACTATAAGCTGCTGTTGCTTGCGCCCATTGTACATCACCATCGTTATTAAATTTTATAATCATAGGAATAGTTGAAGTAACTCCAGCTGTAACAAAATGAGGATTAAAAGAGATATCTGTCGGGTCATAAATTTTTATATTTAATCCATTATTCTGGTGAAAACTACCTCCTACATATACGCTGGAATCTGTATCCGAAACCAATGAAAAAATACAATTAACATTGGCCTGTCCTGAAGTAGAAGTAGAATAAACTTCTCTACGCCAGTTTTCGCTTCCGTCATTATCATCAAATGCCAATATAAAAGACCGATTCACAATAGGATTTCCATCAAAAGAAAACGGATAGGTGACACCTGTTACACCCAGAGAAGTCATCCCAGCTATATAATATTGATGACTATTTTCATCATAGATAAAACGAACCGCAGAATTAAAAAAAGCACCAGTTAAATCTAATAATATACTACTATTATATTCAAAATTGGGATATGTATCGTAAGTAACCACATGATATTGGTAATTATACAAAGTATAAAAACTTGGCGGCACAGTTACATTTCCGTCCAAATGTGTACCGTTCATCAGTCCGATAATAAAATGGATTTTACCCTGGCTGTCAATTGCCAAATCAGAAATTTGTGAAGTAAAATTAATCCCTGTTACAGCTCCCTGTAAAGCTTTTCTTTCTAAATAATTTCCATTACTATCATATTTTACTAAATAAGTGGTTTTGAATCCCTCTTGTGGAATATTTACTCCCCCATTACTATAATTCGGAAATGGTATCGTATCATCTTCTGAAAAATGTAGTGGTGGTCGTATACCCCCTCCCGAGCCCGAGTCTTCATTTCTAACATTAACTCCCACATAAACATTATTTTCCTCATCTAAGACCAAATTATAGGCGGTATCATCTTGCCAACCACCAATGGTCTGGCTCCAACGCACTTGTCCTTCACAGTCAGTTGAAAATAAAAAAATATCTTTAGTACCACCTGCTATTGTATTAGAAGTGTTATACACTGGCACGCTATATCCATCTAAATTCGCATTAGAAGGTCCTGCAATTGATGTTATAAAATAATAGTTACTATCTGTACCAACTTTTACATCATATATCCTTTCATCATCAATTGCAGATCCAGATCCACCTAAACTTCCTCCTCCTTTTATTGCCCAATCCCACTCGTAGGGCTGGGTTTGTTGAGCGTTGGAGAAGAAAGAGGAAAGAAGAAAGAGTAAAGACAGTATTTGAAAATTTAATAATTTGGAAATTTGAAAATGAGATCCCTCGTTACCTCGGGAAGACAGGGTGTTTATATGTAGTTTTGGTTTCATATTAATTGTTCTTGTTAGCTGTTAGCCTTTAACTATAGGTTATATAGAAAAGCTCCGTCAATATTGAAATTCGACGAAGCTTGTACCATTCTTATTGTTTAACAACTTTTACCGTAGCACTGCTACCTTGTGTGGTACTTAATTTTAGAAAATACACACCCTTACTGGCACTTTGCAGGTTTATTTGGTTAGTGCTGCTAAATATTCCTGTTTGTATCTCGCGACCGTTGATGTCATAAACCGAATAGTTAAACAGGTTTTCATCTGTTTCAATAGTAACTATATCTGTTGTGGGGTTGGGGTACACATTAACGGTTAATTTGTTAAAATTATTGGTGCTTACATTTCCAGAACCACACAAACTGTTTGCCAATTTGGCAACAAAAAAATCTGATTCCCCGGTACTGATTATTGGGGTTATGCCTATATTATTATTCATAAAAAGGTTACTTATAAATGATCCTCCAGCAATATAGTTTCCATCATTGTCCACCGATATGGCAGTTATAAATTCGTATTCATTTGAATCTCCTTTGATAGTATTAAGTCCTATTACAGCTCCTGTATTTTTGTTTAAATGTAAGATGGTAGGGTCTCCCCTATAAAGAAATGGCAAGTTGAGATAATGTCCATCCCATTCAAAATCTGCTTCGCACGTACCGAATACTAATTCGTTGCCGTATATTGCCAAACCTTTTGCTTTATGTAGTGAGCTATCCTGTCTGTTAGGCGCAAAATCCGTAGGAAGTCTTACCCATTCTACCGTACCATTACTATCAAATTTTGTTACAAAAGGTAAATTAGTTACCAATGTGCTTAAAGCAAATGTAATTGGGTAGATATATGAACCAATAGGATCGTAAATTTTAACTGTATTATCATTATATTTTCGAAAAATTTTTCCTCCGATATATATATCAGAATTTTCATCAATAATTAAAGAAGTTATACTATTACTCGGCATAGGACCACCTCCTGAGTCTGTATAAATTTCTCTACGCCAATTTTCACTTCCGTCACTATCATCAAATGCCAATATAAAAGACCTATTCACAATAGGATTTCCCTCAAACAAAAACGGATAGGTAACACCTGTTATACCAAGGGAAGTCATACCAGCAATATAATATTGATTTGCATTTTCATCATAGGTAAAACGAACCACGGGATTAAAAAAATTACCACTCATATCCAACAAAATACTGCTGTGATAAGTCAAATCTGAATTATAAACTGCTAAATAATATTGTGGACTATTTAGATCATTAAAACTGCTTGGCACTGTTACATTTCCATCTAAGTGTGTGCCTTGTAACAGCCCTACAATAAAGTGGATTCTACCCTGGCTGTCAATAGCCAAATCTGAAATCAATGAATTAAACTCTGACGGAACGTTAGTAACATCGCCTTGTAAAGTTACTTTATTTATAAGTTGTCCGGTATTACTATATTTTACCAGATAAGTAGTTTTAAATGCTTCTTGTGGTATTAGACCACCTCCATTAGCGGTATTTGCAAATGCTATGGAATCGTTTTCTGTAAAGTGTAGCGGTCGTCTGATTCCTGCGCCAGAGCCGGCAGTATTCGGTGCAACATTTGCCCCTATATATACATTGTTTAGACTGT
>CANQRD010000090.1 GCA_947626185.1 uncultured Flavobacterium sp. | reverse complement strand
GGGGTTTTAAAAAATATAAATTCAGGGATGAT
Source organism: uncultured Flavobacterium sp. (assembly GCA_947626185.1). GTDB lineage: Bacteria > Bacteroidota > Bacteroidia > Flavobacteriales > Flavobacteriaceae > Flavobacterium. Next base: position 8,357 of record CANQRD010000090.1, on the reverse strand, counting down.
AAAATAACCGATTTTTTTACCAAAAATAAAGTTTTAAATTTTGAAAATGAATTCTCAAAATTTAAAAGTAATTTCCTTAAAAAGGTTTACACTATCACTATAGAATCGGATAAAAAAGATATTAATCTTGAAGCTTTCTTACCATATATAGAATTTTTTGAGGAAATCGAAGAAAACGAATTAGCGTTAAATACTCTACCTGATGATTATTTATTATATCCTTGGGATAGAACTAAAAGTTCGGATTTTCTGGAGATAATAAATGCGCCAATGGCTTGGAATATTACTACTGGAAATCCAAATATATTAATAGGAATTGCGGATAGCTATTTCAATTATACTCATGAAGATTTAGGAGAAAAGATAGTTGATATTCTTGGAAATACAGCTCCTCCACAGGATCCAGGTTATTTAACTCACGGTATATCTGTTTCCTATCTAGCAGCTGGCGCGACAAACAATTCAAAAGGAGGAGCTTCAATAGGATACAATACAAGAATTGTCGGACGTAATTTTGGATTGAGTTATTCAGGAGTTGCAGAATTAAGTACATATCCAAATGTTAAGGTGATAAACATGAGTTGGGTTGGATCTAATTACAATGTGGTTCAGGATTCACTATATAATCATATTCACAATGATTTAAACATATTATTAGTTGCGGCTGCAGGGAATAGACAGTGTATTCAAAATAATACTAATATGGCAACTGGATATTGCTATCCAGCGTCATATGATAGTGTAATATCTGTTGGAGGAGTAGGTAGTAGATTTGAGAGAGGGACGAATGATCCAGATTGGGGAGTTTATTCTTGGGAAGATATAGCTCAAACTTCTCCGGGAAATTTAGAGACAACAATGACTTATAATGACAAAGTAGATGTTGTAGCTCCTGCGTTTGGATTATATAGAGCTGCAAACACTACTGTAGAAGGTGATGTAGATAATTATAATGATTGGGGAGACGGTACATCGATGGCATCACCTTTAGTCTCGGGGCTAGGAGCCTTAATCTTTTCTGCTAATCCAAATCTTAGTGCTCCAGAAGTTAAACAGATAATTAAATCAACCACTGATAATATATATCAGCATCAGTTAAATCAACCCTATGTTGGAAAATTAGGCACAGGAAGGATTAATGCATTCAGAGCCGTAAAGACTGCAGATTGTTTGATTAATCCTGGAAATCAATTAGATTTAATGGTAAGGGATAATTATGAAGATTATGGACAACAACCAAATTTAAGTACAGATATATTTTATGAAAGTGTTGATATTTGGGTAAGAAATCAAAATGATGGAAGAGATATTAGAAAAAATGAAAACCCTATTTATCAGGGGAGTGGGAGTAAAGCGTATGTTTATGTTAAGGTAACAAATAACAGTTGCGTTACTTCAGTTGGGAATGAGAAAATACAACTTTATTGGGCTAAAGCAGCAACATCCTTAGACTGGCCAGCGGGATGGGATGGGTCCACAAATATTAATAATATACCACTTGGGGGACTTTTAAACACATTAAACATTCCCTCATTAAAACCTGGAGAAGATGTAATTATTGAATTTGAATGGTTGATTCCAGATCCAAGTATATTCTCAGGAATTAACCCTGAACCATGGCATTATTGTTTACTTTCTAGAATAGTTACTCAGAGTGATCCAATAGAAACAGAAGATATTTTTCTTAATGAAAATGTTAAGAAGAGTAATAATTTAGCTTGGAGAAATGTTTCCATAATGAATATTTCTGAGAATATTAATAATACTAAGGGGTATAATTCCGTTATACTTGTAGGAAATCCACAGAAATATGTTAGAGATACGAAAATTAGGTTTTTCGAAAAACCAATTCCTGAAAGCCTTTTAAAATTTGCACAGGTTAAAGTTAAATTAAGTCCAGATTTACAGTCTAAAATCACTCCAAAATCAGAAATCAAAGGTTTAAAATTTAATAGTTCAGATGGAACTTACCATATAACTGATAATAATGCAAGTATTGATAATATTATACTTGATCCAGGACTTTTAGGAACTATAACACTAACAGTAAATTTCTATTCTAATATTACTACAGAAATAAATACATTTAATTTCTATATTGAACAATATGAAGGAGAGCGTTTAGTTGGAGGTGAGTCATTTGTAGTTAATAAGACTAGTAATAGAAATTTAAAGGCTGAGATTGGAATAGATAATGGTTTCGGAAATCTATCTTTAAGATCTATCTTCGAATACCCTAATACAGATTATAATTGGTATGACTTAGATGGTAACCTACTGTATACAGGATTAGACTTTTTGATTACTGATGAAATTAAAGAAAAATATAAATTAGAGTTAATTTCTCTAGAGGATGGTTTTATAGACTATTCAGAAATTAATTTAGATTCTTTAGAGAGTTCAAAAGATCTAATTATATATCCAAATCCAGGTAATGAAATAGTAAATATTGAATATGACATCACTAATAGTAATGGATATCTAGTAGTGTCAAAAATTGACAATACAATAATTAATAATTATATATTAGATTCCTTACAAAATATTAAAAAAATAGATGTTTCAGAGTATCCAAATGGGTATTATGTATTTACAGTTATAAAAAATGGAAATATCGAAAGTTCAAAGTTATTTTTAAAAAACTAACTTTAAAAAAAATTGAAAGACTATCCCTCAAAGTGTAAAAGATAATGGAGTGTATTCTTATCATAGACAAATAGGGCTTATAGTACTTGTATATTTATATGATTATAATGTACTTATCAATAAATATTTTAATAATTAAAGGAGTTCTATTTTATAGTAGCTCCTTTTTTATATCCCTTTTTCCTTAGCTTCAATATAATTTCTTTGAACCATAGTGTTCATCGTTAATTTATGCATTTGAATGAATTCACTATGAAGTTTAATTAATTCATTATATTGATTTTTATGATAATCAATTTCGATTTGAAGTGATTCAATATGTTTATTTAAAAGAGGATATTCTGTAAGCCGCTTTTGAAATTCAATATATTCATCTTGAGTAAAAAATTCAGTGATACCTTCCGTGTCTGTAGGTTGTCCGTCATCTGTCCGCAGGTTGTCCGCAGAATATTTAGTTATGATAAAATCATAAAGATCTTCTTCAATATAAAGTATTCCTTTATCAATGGTTACAAGTTTTTCTATATATCTTCTAGCTGTCCGTTCGCTGACCGATAGTGTCCGTGAAATGTCCTTAGTTGTGTATTTATCTTTCATAACTAATCTATTATTATTTCTTTTTTCTTGTAAACCCCTACAATATACCCAACAGCATTTTCAACTTTTATTTCTCCCTTCATAGCTTTTTTATTTAGCTCATCTATAAGCTTCATAAAATCTTCTATTTTTACTTTTTCTGCTATTTGGGTAGCTTGTTTTTCATTCAAACCATAGTGCATAATCTTACGTATATCTTTCTGTTCTGCTAATGGCTTTTTAAAATCAATTGCTAATTGTTCCGGATTTATTTTTGAGGTATTTACATAGATTTGAATAAATTCAAATGAACGTCCTCTTTTGATTAATTCATAATCAAAATGTATATCGGTGTGTTCATTGATTTGTTTTTTTGCTATATCTAAAACATTAGCTTTAAATGCCGAAATACGCTCGTATTGTTCATTTCCTTTTTTATCAACTAAACCCAGTATTGATTTTAATTCGATAATAGGTATCGGTTTTGGAAATTTACCGACTGTTTTCCATTGACAAGCTAACATATACAATCGTTTTGCGTAGCTTGATGAACAGTTTAAAACAGACTTTAACTGAAAATGTGTAAAGTTGTTTTTTAAATCAAAAAAATAAGGTAAAGCTACTCTTGCTAGTTCTACTTCTATGGTACTAGTTCCTTTGATATAATCGAAATATTGAAACAAAACGAATTGTCTATATCTATCTTCTGTCTCCACTTCAAACATACGAGTTAGTAGTTGTTCTGTACTACTAGTTAATTGTGATATATTCCATTTTCGCCCAGTTATTAATTCTATATCCTTAGTGTGAATTTTATAATTTAATTCATTTTCTTTTAAAGACGCTAGAACCATAAACATAATATCTAGCTGACAAGCTGTAAAATCATAACGACCTGATGTAAGAGCATTATGTTGCTTGAACATTTTCTCTCCGTGGGTTAGAGCTTCTTCTCTGTCTATAAAATCCATAAATTAAGTATTTGGTTTATCAAAGATATAAAAACTAGTAATAAAAACAAATATTAATTACAAACCTAGTTTTAATCTTATAAAACCTAGTTTTAATCTTATAAAACCTAGTTTTAATCTTATAAAACCTAGTTTTAATCTTATAAAACCTAGTTTTTTAAGTGTTTAAAACATTGATTTTCAATATAGTTACAAAGGCGTAAATTAATTAAAATATTTAAATTAATTAAAAAAAAACGTTTAGGGATTTTTAAGATTAAAAATTGAAAATTTTTGAGCTGAAAAATGCCATTTTGACAGAGTGAAGATACTACGAATGAGAATCAACGAAAAACGAAAAGAAAAATAAAAAAGGAAAACAGGGCGTCGGCGGCGAATTGCGTATAGTGCTTTTTTTGTTGTTTTTGATTGATTTAAGAGGTTTTTTTTTAAATGTTGTAACTATTGTTGTTTAGCGAAATAAAAGGTTTTAAAATCTATTTTTTTATTAAATTTGGTATTGAAAATAATATTCTTGAAATTTTCATTTTATAAAAGCTTGGGGGAAGTATATCCGGAAATTTGCTTTCCTTTTTTCTTTTCGGACTTTTTATATCTCCAGATTTGTGTATTTTTTTTAAATCAGCCTTTGCTGTATCGGTTAATGTTATAGAATATCCGCCCATATATCATCGATATTATTCACTTTTGTGATTTTTCCTTTTGAAGCTTCATTTTTAGAGGCTAGAATGCGTTTAATAAAATCAGGATTATAGCCTTTGTCGTCTATATTTTCAATTGGAACGATTAAAAATGATTTTCCTTCTCCTCGATTTACCAAAACTTTTTCTTCGCTTGCTAATTCTGCATACTTTCTGATGTTTTTTCGAAATTCACTTACGGTTATTGTTTTCATAGCGTCATCATTTTTATTGTGAAATTTTACTTGATATTACAAAGATACGTATCTTAATTTTAAGTACACATATATGTACGTGATTAATTTTTTAAGGAGTATTTTTTAAAGAAATATTTGCTTCCCATACTTAATATCTTTTTAGTTTATTTTGAAGTTATAATTCTTGTTAAAATTTAAAACAAAATAGGTAAAAAATGGATAAATATTTAGGTATATTTGTTCTGTATGAGCGTTCATATAGATCAAGATATGTTTTGTTCCGTACAAATAGTCCGTTTCACTACCTATTTTCGTACTCTACAAAACCCTCTTGCCCCTCCCGAAGGTCAGGGAGAAAATCGCCCGACGGGCGATTTTAAAAAAGGCGTTTTTTAGGTAAAAAAACAAAAGAAATTGGAAAAAATAAACCGAACCGAACGAATCGAAATTCGTTGTGATGTCTTCGAAAAAGAAGTTATAAAAATGAAAGCTGCAGAAAGTAATATGTCCGTTTCAGAATATGTGTTGTACTGCGCAATGGGTCGTCAATTGCCCAAACCGATGAGCCCTGGAGAACTTGAAGCATTCAAAGAATTACGTCAATTTCAAACCAATTTTGCAAGGATATCCAACTTCATTAAAAACTATAATGATGAAGGATTGAAAGCAGAAGTTCGTGAACTTCTTGAAAAAACCAAGAGTATAAAAATCTTAAAATAATGGTAGGATTAGCAAAGGCGACCAAAGGAAGTACCCAAGCTATTGACTACATCATGAATGATAAAGGCGAAGCGGTTGAACTTACACGAAATTATGTGATGGGGGAAAACGGACAAGAAGTTTTAGCCGAGTTCCGAGAAGTTCAGCGTTTAAATACTCGATGTGAAAACAACACTTATACGCTTGTTTTATCTCCGGATGCTTCACAAGCTAAATTATCTCAAGAAGAATTATTAAAATTAACTCAAGATCATTTAAAAAATTTAGGTTTAGAAAACAATCAGTACATCGCTTATGTGCATAATTCGACAAAATCCCAACACATACACATCATAGCGAATCGCATTGGATTTGATGGAAAGGCGCATTCCGATAGTAATATTCATTTAAAAGCACACGAAAGTGCGGATAAATTAGCTAAAGAAAGAGGATTTCATACAGCTAAAGAAATTACTCAAATGAAAAGAGCCATGACTTCTGATTTACGAAAAGAAATTCATCAAGCATATACCCAGTGCAAAAACAAATCGGTATCGATGGACGATTTTCAAAGGCTAATGAGTGAAAAGGGATATGATGTAAAAATGAGCGTTAATAAGCAAGGTAAAACACAAGGCTTTCGAATTAATGAAAGGCAAACAGGGCAAAGTTTTAAAGCTTCTGAAATTGGTTCAAATGTTAGATTAGCCGATTTAACCAAAAGTATAGAAACCAATAGAAAAACAATTGAAGAAGCTAAAAAAATTCTTCAAACCCCAAAAGTTGCAAATAAATTACCTACGGATTTAATGAAACAGATTCATAAAAATGTGACAATACCTTTGAATGTTGCTATGGAAGTTATAAAAATAGCTAAAACCATTACAAAGGAAGTATCTCGAGGTTACGGAATGTAAAAAATATAAAAATGGCAGTAGAAAGAATCTCAAATGAAACCCTTAGTAAAACGTTAGTTGTCATTGCTAAAAATTTAGAAAAAACTTTAAAAAAACACGAAGCTAAACAAGAAAAAAATCAAGAAGAGATTGAAAAGATTGTAGCAAATGCAGTTTTAACATTGAGGAGTGAATCTGAAAAAATAAATTCATTTTCAGTTGATTTAAGACCTCTTGATGATAAAATGAAGTCTTACCTAAAAGAAATAGATAACAGAGCTAACAAACTTAAAAAAGCCGTAAATACACCTGTTTTAGATATAAAAGTACTGGGTATTTTTGCCTTTGTTTTAATAACTATTTTGACCTTTTTTTATTTCTCAAATGAGCAGACTAAAGAATTACAGAAAACTCAAAATGCAATGAATTTTTACATTGATTTCATTAAATCAGATAAAAAAAGAATGGAAGAGTTTGAAATGTGGAGGAAATAATAATTTAGGGATATCATATTAATTTATCGTTTAAAAATATCCCTAAATTGATATAATATTCTTTCGATTAATCGTAAATATTCTGTAACAATATCAGTTGTTTCTGACATTTGTTGCTGAAAATATATGTTTTTAATCCATTAATAATGTCTTAAGTAAATACATTATTTTTATATATAAATAGAATAAATTTATTATATAGTTTTTTTATATATAAAAACATTATATTTGTTTTATGTTAAAATTTTATAAATTATGTATAAATTATGTATTTGTATATTGATGATTTTTGTGTGTTGTACAACTAGATCAAATAGTATTGAAGAACAATTTAGGAATAACACATGGCTTCTAAAAAGTATCACTATTAATAACATTATAATAAATTCTCCAGAAAACTCCGAAATATCACAACCTACTTTAATAGTTATTGATGATAACTCTTGCCTTTTTCAAAAATGTGCGCCAGGATTTAGTATTGGATCTTTTTCCTTTGTTTCAGAAAATCAAATTTTATTTAATGAGTATGTTACAACTCCTGTTTTCTGTCAATTATTAACTAATGAAATTTTCTTTAATGATTTTGATGATTTTATAAACCTAAATTTAGCAAACCAATTTACTATTCAAATTAGTGAAGAATATATTTCCCCCAATCAGTCTTTTTTAAGACTAGAACTTATTATTGATGAAAATAATAGACTAACTTATTATAATTCACCTACAGCCTCAAATAATGATAATGAATTTAAATATATTAAATTATTTCCTAATCCGGTTTCTGATTTTGTTGAAATAGATATTAGTGGCGACCAAAAGGAATTAATTGAATCATATATTTTGTATGATGTGACAGGTAATATTGTGTTAAAAGGGAAACTTATTGAAAATAAAATAGATTTAAGATATTTAAAATCAGGGTTTTACTTTTTGTGCTTTAACTATGATAGAAAAAAATCGTTTAAAAAAATAAAAATAATTAAAAATTAAATATGAAAAAAAGTATTTTACTTACAATAATAATATTATTAGCAGCTGTTTCAGGATTTTCTCAAACTAAAAAATTTTTTTTAGTTGGAAAAGAAATTAATATTTTAGAACCAATTCAAAAAAATGAAGAAGGGGTTTTAAAAAATATAAATTCAGGGATGATAAAATAACCGATTTTTTTACCAAAAATAAAGTTTTAAATTTTGAA
>CANQRD010000089.1 GCA_947626185.1 uncultured Flavobacterium sp. | reverse complement strand
GAAACGATCAATAATATGTTGCATAGTATTAAATTTTATATCTAACAAAAGTATGAATTTATTAAATGATAGCCTTGAAATGTAAGCGCTTTTTAGCAGGTTAAAAAATATTACTTTTCAACTATCATAATATTATTGTCTATATAATCATCAAGCAAGTATTGTTGTATATTTGAGTATAATTTAATTGTTACGATGTATGAAACGTTTTCTATGCATACTTGTTTTTTTGTGTGTACATCTTTTATGGGCATTAAATCCAATAAAAGAATACGTAGACTTTCCTACTAACTCTAAATTAAGCTTCGAAGAAGTAACTATAAAAACAAATGACGGCTTTAACTTAAAATCTTGGGTTTGTTTTGCTAATAAAACTAAAGAAAAAAACAGAACATTAGTTTTAGCTTACGGAGATGCTGGTAATATGTCGTACTATTTGAGACAAACGGTAGAATTGGTAAATCAAGGATATAATGTGGTATTGTTTGATTATCGTGGATTTGGTGAAAGTGATAATTTTTCAATTGATGAAAATGTACTGTATTACGATGAATTTGCTACAGATTTACAAGCAGTTGTTGCTTATGCAAAAGAAAAGTTTAATACTAAAGTTGGCGTATGGGCATTGTCTATGGGAACAATTTCTGCAGTTTTAGCAAATGATTCATCACCTTTAGATTATTTAATAGCGGATGGATTTGTTATAAGTCCAAATGAAGTAGTGAAAAAGATGGATGAGTATTTGCAAAAAGAAATAAAATTGCCAAGTAACGCTAGAGATTATGATAAAGCATTGAGTAGATTGTCTATTCCTATTTTATTTTTTGCTGGCGATAGAGATGGGTTAACTACAGTTTACGATAGTAATAAAGTAAAGTTACTCAATCCAAAAAGTCAAGTTGTTGTTTATAAAGGCGGGCATCTGCAAGGTTTTCAGGCCATGACCAATACTTATCACGGACAAGGCTACATTGAAGCGATAGATACTTTTTATGTTAATACATTTAACACTAACGAAAAATAATGACACACCAACATTTTATTCTTTATAAACCACACGGATATATTAGTCAATTTATTTACGAGAAAAAGAGAAACAAGAAAAAACTTGGTGAGCTGTATGATTTTCCAGAGGGGACAATGGCAATTGGTAGATTAGATGAAAATTCTGAAGGATTGTTATTATTAACTACTGACGGAATGGTAAGTGAAAATATTCGAAGTAAAAAAGTAGAAAAAGAATATTATGTTCAACTCGATGGATTAATTACTCAAACTGCTATCGAACAATTGAGAAATGGCGTTGAAATAGGTATAAAGGGAGAAAAGTATATCACAAAGCAATGTGAGGTGGAAGCTTTACAAGGTTTACCTAGTTGGATTGGCGAAGGTAGAAGAGTCCGAGATGAAAGACATGGACCAACAAGCTGGATACGAATTGTGCTAACAGAAGGAAAATTTAGACAAGTAAGAAAAATGACGGCAAAAGTAGGGTTTCCAACTTTGCGATTAGTTCGTGTTAGAATAGGAAATATTAATTTAGAAGGATTGCAAGTTGGAGGCGTAAAAGAAGTTCAATTTTTGTAAATAAAAAGGATGAATAATAAAGCAATAGAAAATTATAAATTTCAAAGAATAATTGCTATAGTTGGTGTTTTACTATTTTTAGTTAAAATAGTAGCATGGTCACTTACAAAATCGGTAGCAATATTTACAGATGCTTTAGAAAGTATTGTTAATGTTATTAGTGGCTTTATAGGGCTTTATAGCTTGTACTTATCATCATTGCCAAGAGATAGAAATCATCCTTACGGACATGGAAAAGTTGAATTTATTTCAGCTACTATTGAAGGAGGGTTGATTATTATGGCGGGAATAGCCATTATTTTTGAAGCGATTAGAAATATTTTACATCCACATCCTATTGATCAATTAGATTATGGTATTTATCTTATTGCTATTACTGCTGTTGTCAATTATGTTTTAGGAGCATATGCTGTAAAAAAAGGAAAAAGAAATAAATCCTTAGCACTTATAGCAAGCGGAAAACATTTGCAATCCGACACTTATTCTACAATAGGTATTATTGTTGGATTAATACTTTTATATTTTACAAAAATTATTTGGCTAGATAGTGCCATAGCTTTATTATTTTCTTTTATTATTATTGTTACTGGTTATAAAATTGTTCGCAGCGCAATTTCTGGTATTATGGACGAATCTGATGAGCAACTTTTAAATAAGGTTATTGAATATTTACAAAACAATAGAAGAGAAAATTGGATAGATCTGCATAATCTACGAATTATAAAATACGGAAGTGTTTTGCATTTTGATTGTCACATGACCATTCCTTGGTATTTTAATATTGTGGAAGGACATAAAGAAGTGGATAAACTAGAGAGAGAAATTAGTGAACAATTTGGAGACGATTTTGAGATTTTTGTTCATATGGATGATTGTAAACCTTTTTCATGCCAAATTTGTACTAAAGATAATTGTAAATATAGAACGTCGCCTTTTGAAAAGGAAATAAAATGGACTATTGAGAATATTTCATTAAATAAACGACATAATACTCCTACTGAGTAATGATAAAACGTTTTTGAATAGGATCGAAACGCAAGATATCATCGTCAAAAAAGTCAGTAAAAACATTGGCTTCGATAAGTTTGTCAGTAGCTCCTTGAACAATATTGCTTGGCTTCATTACAATCGTAGTATCTGCAAAAATCAACGTTAAATCAATATCATGACTTGAAAATAATATTGTTTTATTTTCTTTTTGACACAAATCCTTCAGCAATTGATATAGTTTTACTTTGTGATTTAAATCTAGATGACTTGATGGTTCATCTAAAAAAATAATCGATGTGTCTTGTGCAAATGCTCTTGCAACCAATACTCGTTGTAGTTGACCATCACTTAAGTTAGAAATTCTTCTATTCACAAAGGGATCAATATCAGTCAAGGCAATTGCTTTTTCTATTTGAAATTTATCTTCAGCAGATAATTGATTAGACCAATTCATATAAGGCATTCGACTAATTTGAAGCAACTCGGTAACCGTCAAATTAGGTGATTGTATTTTTTCTGACAGAACTACGCTAAATAACTTTGCCCTTTCTGCATTATTCCATTCAGCTAATTTTTTCTCATGAATAATTACCTCACCTGAAAGAGCAGGTTGAAATCCAGCAATTGTTCTTAAAAAAGTTGATTTACCTACTCCATTAATTCCTAACAAACCAATTAACTCACCTTGTTTTAGCTCAATATTAATCGAATCAAAAAGCGCAATAGATTTCTTTTTAATCGATTTGTAACCGATACTTAAGTCAAGTGTTTGTAAAACTGGAGTAAACATATAATTGAATTTTAACTGCTGTTGCAAACTTACTCTTTTCTATTCATTTAGTGGTTTTTATAGTACATATAAAATGAAATTACTCAATAATCAAGCTCTTATAATAAGTAAATAATAAACAGAAAGAACGGCAAATATGTTTTATATTTGCCTTAATAATAAATTAAGTTTTTCAATAATGAAACCTAACACACAGCAATTAACAGAATTAACTACACAAGTAAGAAGAGATATTCTTAGAATGGTACATGCGGTAAATTCTGGACATCCAGGAGGATCTTTAGGATGTGCAGAATACTTAGTTTCTTTGTATCAATCTATTATGAAGCGCAAAGAGACCTTTGAGATGAGCGGTAAAGATGAAGATCTTTTCTTTTTATCTAACGGACATATTTCGCCTGTATTTTATAGTGTTTTAGCAAGAAGTGGATACTTTTCAGTAGCTGAATTAGCTACTTTTAGAAAGTTGAATTCAAGATTGCAAGGACATCCATGTACACATGATAAATTACCTGGAGTACGCATGGCATCAGGATCATTAGGTCAAGGATTATCTGTAGCAATTGGAGCAGCTCAGGCAAAAAAATTGAATAACGACAATCATTTGGTATATGTACTATTAGGTGATGGAGAATTACAAGAAGGACAAAATTGGGAAGCTATGATGTATGCTTCTGCAAAAAAAGTTGATAATTTAATTGCAACTATAGATTTAAACGGAAAGCAAATTGACGGACCAACTGAAGATGTTTTAAACTTAGGTTCATTAAGAACAAAATTTGAAGCATTTGATTGGGAAGTAATCGATATCAAAGAAGGAAATAATATTGAAGCAATAATTGCTGGATACGCGCTAGCAAAAGAAATGACTCAAAAAGGAAAGCCAGTTTGTGTGTTATTACATACAGAAATGGGTAACGGAGTAGATTTTATGATGGGCACTCATGCTTGGCATGGTAAAGCACCAAATGATGCTCAGTTAGAAGAAGCATTAAAGCAAAATCCAGAAACTTCATTCGGAGATTATTAATCTATTATTCGTAAAATTATCATGAAAAAATATATAAATACAGGTAGTAAAGATACGCGTTCAGGTTTTGGAGCAGGACTTACAGAATTAGGACAAACAAACGAAAATGTTGTTGCATTGTGTGCAGATTTGATTGGGTCATTAAAAATGGACGATTTTAAAAAGAATCATCCAGAGCGTTTCTTTCAAGTAGGTATTGCAGAAGCAAATATGATTGGTATTGCTGCAGGAATGACAATTGGTGGAAAGATACCTTTCACGGGTACATTTGCAAATTTTTCTACAGGACGTGTGTATGATCAAATTCGTCAATCAGTAGCTTATTCTGAAAAAAACGTAAAAATTTGTGCATCTCATGCAGGATTGACACTTGGTGAAGATGGAGCAACACACCAAATCCTAGAAGATATTGGTTTGATGAAAATGTTACCAGGTATGACAGTAATAAATACTTGTGATTACAATCAAACAAAAGCTGCTACATTGGCTATTGCAGACTATGACGGACCTGTATATTTACGTTTTGGTCGCCCAGTTGTACCTAATTTTATGCCAGAAAACGAGAAATTCGAAATTGGAAAAGCTATTTTATTAAACGAAGGTACAGATGTTACAATTGTAGCAACAGGACACTTGGTTTGGGAAGCTTTATTGGCAGCTGAAGAATTAGAAGCAAAAGGAATTTCTGCAGAAGTAATCAATATTCATACAATTAAACCTTTAGACGAAGAAGCAATTTTGCGTTCAGTTGCAAAAACAGGTTGTATTGTAACAGCAGAAGAGCACAACTTCTTAGGAGGTTTAGGAGAGAGTGTTGCTCGTGTATTAGCTTTAAATAATCCATTACCACAAGAGTTTGTTGCTGTACAAGATACTTTTGGAGAATCTGGAACTCCTGACGAGTTAATGGAAAAGTATGGTTTAAATGCAGCTAATATTGTAACGAAAGTAAAAGCTGTTATTAGCAGAAAAAAATAATTGATTTTTATGTCAAAATAAAAAAGACGAATAGAGTTTACTATTCGTCTTTTTTTTGAATACTTTTCAAAAAAACTTCTTATTTAGTAGGGTAAACCCATTCACCGTCTACCATATAGGGTCTGCAATTTATATCTAAATATCTAGGCGTTTCTCCACATGTTTTTAACTGAGGAGCATCGTATTTGTAATATCTAACTCTGCCATTTTCTTCCTTATACATCAATTCTATTTTGGTTGGAACAGCATCACCATCATCATCTTCATCTAAAAAATTAGGTACTCCATTTTTATCTGTATCTAAAGAAAAATAATCATGAATAGTTAGTGTTTGACCAATTTTATTAGGATCCACTTCATGTTTAGATAAAATACTATCTCTGTCATGGTCTCTTTCAAATGCACTTATTAAAGTAAGATCAGCAATATATGGAGCATAAGCTTTTAAGGAAGAATAACCAATATTAAACTGCCCTAATCCAGATGGAATAAATGCAATGATTCTTCCTGCTGTAGAAACGTCATAATTCATTGTTCCATCAGGATTTATACCTGCTTCTGTAGAAGTTTTGATTAATTGTAACATTTGACGTTCTCCTGTGTTCATTCTAAGTGGAGAAGGCACCAATCCTCTTAACTCCGCGATTGTATGAGGAAATGAGTAAAAACCTCCTGAAGATGGGTGATTGTCAGAAATTACTCTTTCATTTTTTAATGAATAGTTAATTCTTTTTACAAAAATAGAATCTACTGGCGAACTTTTTTCACCTGCTCCTTCGTTAATGATAAGGTAGTATATTTTATATTTTACAGTATCAGCAGATTTTCCGTATTTATAAATAATTTTTGATCGATCATAAGGATCAGTTACAGAAAAAGCGGCATAATCTTCATTACTTACGGTAATTGATCGCAAGTTAGGATTATCAATAAGTGCTTGTTCGTTTGTATGGTTTGGACTGGTAATACTATCAAAAGTGATAACACCATTTCTTTCAACCATATAATTGTTTTTCAAATAGTCTTCTATTTGTTTTGCATTTTCAGTATAAACTTCCTTACTATCTCTTGGAGGAGTGAGTGTAAAATCATCAGAACTACTCCCGCTTTTACAATTTACAATTAATGTGGCAACTATAAGCAATGCCAAAATAGAAAATAGTCTATTCATTATTTTTGAATTATTTTAGTAGTGCAAGATACAATTTTACTTTATTTTTGTAAGGATTATAAAAGAATTTTAATATATAATTATGCGTATTGACAAGTTTTTATGGTGCGTTCGTTATTATAAAACAAGAAACATAGCAACGGAGGTTTGTAAGAAAGGGCATGTAACCATAAACGGGCAAGTGGCTAAACCATCAAGAGAGGTTTTTCCGACAGATAAAATTACTTTGCGAAAAGATCAAATTGTTTATAAACTAACTGTTTTAGATATTCCTCAAAGTAGAGTGGGAGCAAAATTGGTAGATATTTATAGAAAAGATGAAACACCTACTGAAGCTTTTGAACATCTAGAAATGCTAAAGCAAACAAAGGAATATTATAGGGCGAAGGGAACTGGAAGACCAACAAAAAAAGATAGAAGAGATATTTTTGGTTTTTTATATTTTGATGAAAATGATTTTGACGATGACGATGAAGTAGAAGAAAAACAAGAAGAATAATCAACAGTTCAACTAAAAAATGGAATTAATAAAACATCATGACAAAAAAAATTATCCTAAATAAAGAGCAGATAAGTTTTAAAGTAAAACGTATAGCTTATCAAATTTATGAAACCTTTTCTGAGGAGGAAGATATTGTAATTGCTGGAGTAGCTAATAGTGGATTTGTATTCGCTACAAAAATTGCCAAAGTTTTAGAAGAAATTTCTGATATAAAAGTAAAACTCTGCGAAGTAAAAATTGATAAAGTAAATCCACTTAATCCAATTACGACATCGCTTGCTGAAGATGAATACAGAAATAAAACAATTATTTTAGTAGATGATGTTTTAAATTCAGGGGCAACATTAATTTACGGAGTTAAACATTTTTTGAACGTACCGTTAAAGAAGATGAAAACGGCTGTTTTGATAGATAGAAATCATAAAACCTTTCCTATAAAAGCAGATTTTAAAGGATTGTCTTTATCAACATCTCTTTTAGAACACATACAAGTGGTTTTTGAAGAGAATGATGAATATGCATATTTAAGTTAGGCTGAAAGAATAGTAATAATTTCTTCCACAATTGCATAAATACTTTTATTATCAACATTTATAATGTGTTTTGCTTGATAATAGAAGTAACTCCTATCAAACAAATGTTTGGCAATATAAGTTTCAAGAGTATCGTCTGTATTAGTATTTAATAATGGACGGTGCTCTTTTTCATTTTCTAATCTATTAGTTAAAGTAGCTATTGATGCCTTTAAATAAAAAGAAGCTACGTTTGGTTCTTGTAATACTAAATGGTTATTAGCATAACATGGAGTACCTCCGCCTACACTTATAATAAGTCGATCGTTTGATTGTAAAAAGGATTGAAGTAATTGATGTTCTTGTTTTCTAAAAAAAATTTCACCTTTATCTACAAAGATTTCATTGATTGTTTTATTTTGCTGTTTTTCAATTTCATGGTCCAAATCTACATAAGCAATATGTAGATTTTCTGATAGTTTTTTAGCTATTGTAGACTTTCCTACTCCCATATAACCTAAAATAATTATTTTTTCCATAAAATAAGCAATTGTAAAATAGTGAGTTATGCAATAAAACTGCTTTTTAGAGCAACTTCATTGACAAAAATAAAACAAAAACATGATGTATTTAAAAAAAAAAGGTTTTATATTTGCACCCGCAATCAAGAATTGATTTTGACTCGATAGCTCAGTTGGTAGAGCACAACACTTTTAATGTTGGGGTCCTGGGTTCGAGCCCCAGTCGGGTCACAAATTCAAAAATAAACAATTCTAAGATTGCAATGACTCGATAGCTCAGTTGGTAGAGCACAACACTTTTAATGTTGGGGTCCTGGGTTCGAGCCCCAGTCGGGTCAC
>CANQRD010000088.1 GCA_947626185.1 uncultured Flavobacterium sp. | reverse complement strand
TTTATTTAGTTAGTATATTTGAAACTTTAAAAGTAATTTTCAGAATGAAGTTAAAAATTCTACATACTGCCGATTGGCATCTAGGTAAACGATTAGATAATTATAATAGAATTCAAGAACAAAGAGAGATTTTAGAAGAGATAAATAAAATCGCTCTTCGAGAAAAGGTTGATCTTATTTTAGTAGCCGGTGATTTATTCGACACTTTTAATCCACCAGTTGAGGCAGTAGAATTATTTTATAAAACATTAAAAAAACTTGCTCAAAATGGAGCATGCCCAGTTATTGCAATTGCTGGGAATCACGATAGCCCTGAACGCGTAGATGCACCAGATTCTTTAGCAAGAGAATGCGGAATTATTTTGGTGGGATATCCCAATGCTGAAATACCAAAGTTTGAAATTCCTAATCAGTTTAAAGTAAGTAAAACTGCCAACGGATTTATCGAAATAAGAAAGGAAAATTATAAATATCCAATTCGAATTTTTCACACACCTTATGCCAATGAAATTCGCTTAAAGAAAGCGTTGAGTATTGATGATAAGGCAGAAGATTTAAATAAAGTACTGAAGGAAAATTGGCAAGAATTAGCTGATAAATATTGTAAAACAAAGGGAATTAATTTGCTAATTTCTCATTTATATATGATGAGTAGAAATGGCGAAGTGCTAGAAGAACCAGAAGGAGAAAAGCCTTTAAAAATTGGTAACGCAGACTTGCTTTATAGCGATATTATTCCAGAACAAATACAATATACTGCATTAGGGCATTTGCACCGCATGCATCAAATTGGTCCAGAAGATCGACCTGTGGTTTACTCTGGCAGTCCGTTACCTTATAGTTTTAGTGAAGCAGGTCAGCAAAAATATGTGGTTATTATTGAAGCTGAGGTAAGTAAGCCAGTTAGTTATAGAACTATTCCATTACAAAAAGGACGTTCATTATCTAGGGTTAAATTTGAAACGGTAGATGAAGCCATTTTTTGGTTAATTAATAATCCAGAACAATTAGTAGAGCTTACTTTGGTGAGTGATACTTTTTTAAAAGCAGATGATATTAAACGAATTAATCAGGCACACGACGGAATTATTTCGATTATCCCTCAAATTAAACTAAAAGACGGACAAAGTAATACAGCAATAAATCAAGTTAATTTAGAACAAGATATGGGAGATTTGTTTAAAGATTACTTTAAACAACGTTACAATGGGCAAGCGCCAAATGATGAATTGATGGATTTGTTTAACGAAATTCTAAACCAATAACTATGATACCTATACAGTTAACTATTGAAGGACTTTATTCCTATCAAGAAAAGCAAGTTATTGATTTTACTAAGCTAATTGAGGCTGGACTTTTTGGTGTTTTTGGAAGAGTTGGCTCAGGTAAATCGTCTATTTTAGAAGCAATTTCTTTTGGACTATACGGCGAAACAGAACGTATGAATAAAACAGACAATCGTGCGTATAATATGATGAATTTAAAATCAAATCGTTCATTAATTGATTTTGAATTTTATAATTTCAAAGATGAAAAATATCGTATTTATCGCGAATTTAAAAGAAATTCAAAACGTTTTGAAGATGTAAAACGAAGCGAAGCAATTTTGTATAAATGGGAAAAAGATGAATGGATTCCTAAACCCGATTTAAATATTCAGGAAGTCATTGGTTTGAGTTACGAAAACTTTAAACGAACAATTATTATTCCTCAAGGACAATTCAAAGAATTTTTAGAATTGGGCGGAAAAGCGCGTACAGATATGTTGCAACAGATTTTTGGATTAGACCGATTCGATCTGGCGCATAAAGCAAAAAACCTGTATAGCACCGCAAAAGAAAGTCTCAATTTAGTTGAAGGCGAGCTAAAAAGTTATCAAAATATTTCTGCTCAAGAAATAGAACAGAAAAAAGAATTGCACAAGCAAGAAGCGGAAAAAAGTAACATTCTTGTTGCACAATATCGTTCAGAAAATGAGCAATTTCAAAAAATACTAGCTGTAAAAAACGATTTTGTAACTATTGCCGATAAAAGAAATGAGCTGGCTAATTTAGAAATTAAATTACCAGAAATTCATCAACAAAAGAATGAATTATATCAATTTGAAAAAATCGAAAAAGCTTTTTCGTCTATTTTAAATGAGCAAAAAATAACTTTACAAAATAAGGTTGAAAAAGAAGAAGCATTAGCACTTCAAACTGTTGAGGTAACTAATTTACAACAGCAATTTGATATTGTTGAAAATGATTTAAAAACTGCTGAACAAGAATCTAAAACGATAGAATATTTAAAGGAAGAATACCGAGAATTTCAATTAATTAAAGAAATAAAAAAGGCAGAAAATAATAGAAAAACACTGCTGCTAAATTTAAGTAAAAGTGAAGAGTTTATAAAAGAAGCAAAACAGAGTGTAATTGCTTTAAATAAAGAACTTTTAGAACAACAAAATTTATTACTTTCTCTAAAAAATCAACGAATTGAGACTTCTGTTTTGATGGAAATAAATTCGTGGTTTGCACGTCAAGAAAATATTTTAGCTGACAAACAAAAATGGCAAGTTAACCATCAGAAATTACAGCAAGAAATTAGCGAAAATGAAAAAGATATAGCTGATTTAAAATTTAAGAACCCTCAAAAATGGCAAGCTGAAATTGCAAATTATAAACAAGTATTTAATCAATCAATTCAAAAAATAGAAGAGGAATTAGGGCAATTAAAAGTAAAGGAACAATTAGCTAACTATACACATAATTTACACGAGGGAGAACCTTGTTTATTATGCGGTGCTACAAATCATCCCAATATTTTAAAAGGTGAAAATGTAAGTGAATTGGTTACCCAAACTAAAGGTAAGTTAGAAGCGGAAAAAGATAAACTTCAACGATTATCAGGTTATGAAACCAGAGCAACAATTGTATTTGAAAAGCAACAAATACTGATTGGTCAACAAGTAGAATTGCAGAAAGAGCAACAAGAGATTAACCAACAAGAATTGTCTCATGCAAATACTTTTATTTGGACTATTGTTCCAAAAGACGATAAAGCTCAATTTGCAATTATACAAAAACAAGCAAAAGATAGTGAACTACAGATTGAAGCATTGGAAAAACAAATTGAAGCGCATAAAGTTGAAGTAGATAACAAGAGAGAGAAAGTTGAAGAAATAGAAAAAGGAATTACAGAAAATAAAATTGTAAATGCAGGTATTGAAAGTGAAATTTACACAAAAAAAGCACAAATAATTCGTTTGCAATGGGAAGAATTTATTGCAGTAGAAGAAACAGTTTTAGATGAACAATTACAACAGAGGCTTGCTGAAATTCAGCGTATTGAACAAACGTATAAAAAGTTATCCGAACAATATTCAATATTGTCTCCTCAATTAGCAAGTGCAAAAACTTTGTTAGAAAGCAAGAAATTAGCTGTAAATGAAATAAAACTAAAAGTAAAAGAATTAGAATTAACGATAGAGGGGTTATTGAAGCACCATCAACTAAGTACTGTTGAAGACGCGCAACTTATTCTAAACAAGAATATCGATTTAGAGCAACAAAGAAATAGTATTCAAGCATTTGAAATGGAGTTGGAAGTGGTGAGAAATTCTGTAAAAGAATTGGAACAAAAACTAGCAGGAATTGCGTTTAATATCAATGAGTTTGCTCAACAAGAAGAAAAAGTTACGCAATTAGAACAAGCAACTAATAAGGCAAAAGAAATTGTTGTAAAGCTGGAAGGAGAGATTGAGCGTTTAGAAAATGATTGGAAGAAAAAGCAAAGTTTAGAAAAAGAATTAGCAGTTATTGAAAAAAGAACAGCTAATTTGAATACGCTACTTACTATGTTTAACGGAGCTGGTTTTGTAAATTATGTTTCTACTATTTATCTCAAAAACTTATGTGATATGGCAAATCTTCGTTTTCATCGTTTAACTAATAATCAGTTGAGCTTGCAGTTAAATGATAATAACGATTTTGAAATAGTTGATTATTTAAATGAAGGTAAAACAAGAAGTGTGAAAACACTTTCTGGTGGACAAAGTTTTCAGGTTTCATTATCTTTAGCTTTAGCTTTGGCAGAAAGCGTGCAAAGTTTGTCAAAATCAAATAAAAACTTCTTTTTTATAGATGAGGGGTTTGGAACTCAAGATACAGAATCGGTAAATGTGGTTTTTGAAACATTAAATAATTTGCAAAAGGAAAACAGAATTGTTGGAATTATTTCTCATGTAGATGAATTGCAGGAGCGTATACCTATTTCATTGTCTGTTGTAAAAACAGAGCGAAACGGTAGCTTGGTAAGTGTACACAATACATAAAATGCAACAAAATAACCATTTGTGAAATTTTCTAATAATACAGAAAATAAATAAAAAATAATATCTGAAATCAATTACATTTGCAACTATATTAATCTCTCGTTTAATCCAAACTTGAGTATGAATTTTAAATTTTTAAAAAAAGAAGAGCGTTAATAATCATAACTAAGAGTAGTAGAATGTAGTAGTGTTGTTTTTTCTTTATTATATAAAATTTATCAATACGCAAACAGCTTAGAATTATTTCGGCGGTGGCGCGGGAGTGGATAAAGTAGTTGCTTTTAAAACTAAGCCAAACAGCAACTTCAGCTAAAGCAAAAAAAGATGTATCTAATAATGTGAAAAATACTTTAAGCAGTTTTATGAATGGAGGAAATTCAGGTGGAGAAAGCGGTAATAACGGTAAAGGATTAGACGGCAGGCATGGAGGTGGAATAGGAACGGGATCTGGGTATTCTTTGAAATGGAAGAGCAGCTCTTGTAAAACCAGCACCAAAATATCTATGTAACAAAGTTTGGTAGAATTGCAGTAGAAGTTTATATAAGCAATGGAATGCTATTGATGCTCGCCCAAATGTAAAAAGTTCTACAAAATACAGTAAATTGTTTATTAGAGTAAGCTAAGCTAGCAGCAATACAAACAAAATGGTAAGTAAATCTAAATACACCTGATAAGTAGTAGGGCAAATTATTTGTAATTTAAATTTAAATTCAGTATTTATTAAATAAGCATTAAGCTTTGCTGTTAATAGTGTTTTATTATTTTTAATATTATTGTTTAGAAAAAAACAGATTAATTTTTTTTAAGGAAAAATAAGAAGAATTAGAATAATTTTTTTTGAGCAATTAACGTTATATATTTAGTTAGTTATAAAAGATTGTTTAAAGAACAAAAAAGAGAATTTATGTATCATTTTTTACAAGCAGATCCAGTTGCAGTAACACAAGAATTAATTGATGTAGTTGAACCTGTTAAAGAAGAATTAAGTTTAGGCGAAATTGTGTTCAGCGGTGGTATTATTGGACAAATTATCATGGTTGTCATTTTTATCATGTTGTTTATTTCAATATATATTTATTTAGAACGTCTTTTTGCCATAAAAAAAGCGGCAAAAATAGATGAAAGTTTCATGACCCAAATTAGAATGTATTTATCGCAAGGAAAAATAGAACAGGCAAAGATATTATGTGTAAATAGTAACGCACCTGTTGCACATCTAATTGCTAAAGGAGTTTCTCGCATTGGCAAACCTTTACAAGACATAACAACAGCAATCGAAAATACTGGTAAGTTAGAAGTTTATAAGATGGAAAAAAATATTAACCTTTTAGCAACTCTTTCCGGTGCAGGACCAATGACTGGGTTTTTAGGTACAGTGGTAGGAATGGTAATGGCTTTTCACGAAATGTCTACCAATGGATCTTCAAGAATAGATATGAGTGTATTGGCAGAAGGGATTTATACAGCCATGATGACAACTATTTTTGGATTAATTGTTGGTATTGTTGCTTATGTAGGTTATAATCACTTGGTAAGTCAAATTGATAAAATTGTACATCAATTAGAAGCTACTGCGGTAGAGTTTTTAGATTTATTAAATGAGCCAGTGTAAATTATGAATATTAGAGGAAGAAATAAAATTAGTGCAGAATTTAATATGTCGTCAATGACAGATATTGTTTTTCTGTTATTGATATTTTTTATGGTTGCAATTACAACCATGACAACCACTAATGCCTTAGATTTGGTTTTGCCTAATGCCGATGGACAATCTGGTGCAATAGAGACCGTAGCGGTAAGTATAGATAATCAATCTAGTTATTTTATAGATAAGGAACAAGTTCCTTCTGAAGTTTTAGAAGAAATGCTTCAACAGAAGTTAGCAAATCAAGAGGAGCATAATATTGTACTTCATGTTGCTAAAGGTGTACCTGTAGAAGATGCTGTATTTGTTATGGATATTGCTTATAGAAATAATTATAAAATAGTATTGGCAGTAGAACCAAAGTAAATTATGAGAATATTAAAAACAAATAGCGAAAGAAAAGCATTTGCTATCACATCAGCAATTTTTGCATTGATGCTTTTGTTGTTTTTTTTATACAAAATGACTCTTCCACAACCAAATGAAATATTGTTGGGGGGAGAAATTGCTATAAGTTTTGGTAATTCTGAACAAGGAAAAGGTAAAATTCAACCAAAAGAGATGGTAGAAAGTGCTCCAGAAGCTATCTTAGTTCAAGAAATTGTTGAGGTAGAAAGTAAACCAGTAGTTGTTCAAAAAACAACAGAAGCACCTATAATAAAAACAAGCGAAGTTACAAAGCCGAAGCAAGATAATGCTAAGATAAAGCTAGAGCCCAAAATAGACCCTAAACCAAGTCAAAGTACCACAGATGCTTTATCTAGCTTAATAAATGGGCCAAAGCAAAGTGGAGTAAAAAGTGAAGGACAAGGAAATTCTAATCAAGATGGTGATCAAGGAAAGTTGTCGGGTGATATTTATTCTAATTCAGCATACGGTGATGGTAAAGGTATAGGAGGTTCTGGCGGAGGAACTAGTTGGGGGTTAAATGGACGAATGCTTGCATCGAGTGGAAAAGTTGTTCCCGATTGCAATGAAGTAGGTACAGTTGTTATAGAAATTAGAGTTAATAGAAACGGTGAAGTAGTTGAAGCTCGTCCAACAAAAGGCACAACAAACTCTGCAGCTTGTTTAACAGATGCCGCAACTGCAACAGCCAAAAAATTTAAATGGCGAAAAGACGACAATGCACCAACAATTCAAATAGGATTTATAGTAATTAATTTTAGAGTAGGAGCTTAGCTTTTCATTCAATAAAAATGACATATCAAGAAACCGTTAAATGGATGTTTGATCAATTGCCCATGTATCAGTTACAAGGTGCAGTAGCTTATAAAGCAGATTTGTCGAATATAGAAAAACTGTCTGCTTATTTAAATCATCCCGAGCGAAAAATAAAAACCATTCACGTAGCAGGTACTAATGGAAAAGGTTCTACTTCCTCGATGTTAGCTTCAATATTACAAGAAGCAGGTTATAAAGTGGGACTATATACTTCGCCACATATGAAAGATTTTCGTGAGCGAATTAAAATAAACGGAAATGAAATACCTGAAAGTTTCGTTGTGGATTTTATTGCACAAAATAAAACATTCTTTGAAAAAGAAACTTTGAGCTTTTTTGAAATGACTGTAGGAATGGCGTTTGATTATTTTGAAAAAGAAAAAGTAGATATAGCTGTAATTGAAGTAGGGATGGGAGGAAGGTTAGATGCTACCAATATTATTACTCCATTAGTTTCTGTTATTACTAATATAGGAAAAGACCATACTGCATTTTTGGGCGATACTTTAGCAAAAATTGCTGAAGAAAAAGCAGGAATTATAAAACCAAATACACCAATAGTAATAGGTGAATATACAGAAGAAACAAAACCTGTATTTGTTGAAAAAGCAAAACAAGCAAATAGTTCTATTTATTTTGCGTCAGAAACCTATTCAGATAATCAACTTACCTCTGACTTGGGAGGATTGTATCAACAAAAAAATATTAGAACTGTAAGACAAGCAATCGAATTGTTGAGAAAATACTTTTCAATTACAGCAAAAAATGAAGAAGAAGGATTACAAAATGTAGTTGCCAATACAAAATTATGGGGTAGATGGCAAGTTTTACAACAAAATCCGAAGGTAGTTGCAGATACTGCACACAATGATCATGGACTTTCTATTGTAATGAAGCAGCTAAAAACAGAAAAATATAAGAATTTATATATTGTTTTTGGGGTAGTAAACGATAAAGATTTGGATAGTGTATTGCCTTTGTTACCAAAAGATGCAAAATATTTTTTCTCTAAGCCAAATATTTTTCGCGGGTTAGATGGAGAAATTTTAGCACAAAAAGCAAGTGAATTTAATTTGAGGGGAGAGGTTGTTGGTTCAATTCCAGAAGCTTACGAAAAAGCAAAGCTTGAAGCAACCTCGGAAGACTTGATTTATATAGGCGGAAGTACATTTGTAGTTGCAGAAATTTTGTAAAAAAAGTTTTTAAAAAACTTGCAAACTAAAAATACCATCGTATATTTGCACCCGTAATCAACAAACGATTACACGTTCTTAAAAAGAAAGGGGCGATTAGCTCAGTTGGTTCAGAGCACCTCGTTTACACCGAGGGGGTCGGGGGTTCGAATCCCTCATCGCCCAC
>CANQRD010000087.1 GCA_947626185.1 uncultured Flavobacterium sp. | reverse complement strand
GTTTAATTATTTGTTTAACATTCAATTGTATCCATTTTAATATTCAATACTTTTGTGAAAAAATATACAGATGAAGAAAATTTTAGTACTTGCTGTAGCTTTATTATTGAGCTTACAATCTTGTGTTACTACAGAAGAATTAACAGTAACAAACAGTGGAAAGAATGATTTGGTATTAGATATTGATTTTACCGATATGTTAGACATGATTCCTAACAAAGAAAAAATGTTTAATGAAAATTTGAAGATGCTTAATGTAATTAATGGAGAAGAATTAACGGTAGAGCAGTTTTTAGATATTGCTCTGATTAAGGAGCAAAATGCTGAGCAGAAAAAAGACAGTATTCTTAAAGCAAATCCTAAGTTGTTAAGAGAGACTGAACACTTGAGATTCAAAATTGATTTGACTGAAGTAAAGGGAAATTTTCAATTTATCATAAGAACTAAAAACTTGACTGAACTAAACAAATCATTAGCTAGTTTAAAAAATATAAACGAAGTATTAGCTCAATCTGCAAAAGATGACAAAATGTTAGCAGAAAGCCAAGCACCTAATTTTTTTACTGATAGTAAATTTGAACAAACAAAAAAAACATTCAAAAGAAAAGTAGAAATCAACTCTGCAGTAAGTAATAACAGTTTTGGCGCAATGGCTGCAATGTTTAGTTATAAAATAAAAGTACATTTTGACCAGCCTATTGTTTCGGTTTCTTATCCAGATGCAATAATTAGCAATGATAGAAGATCATTTGAGAAAACTTTTGCTCTTACTAAAGTAATCGAAAATCCGAAAATATTAGAATATATAGTTGATTTTAAGTAAATTGTAAAAAGGATGTAGTAAAAATAATGAAAATGGTGATTTTTCATTCTTATTTTGTTAATAAATTTAAAATAATAAGTGAAAAGTGATTTTTTTGACCTTTCAAAAGATAAATTTTGTTAAATTAACTGTTGTTTGTTACTTCTTATAGTGATTGTTAGTGTTTTGCAATTACTTTTGTAAAATACACACTATCCATTTAATAATAAATAAGTAACGATAACTATGAGTAATGCTTCTTCCGATCAATGGAATACTTTGTTGCAAAGTCAAAAATCAAAATCAGAAATTGATAATAAAGTTAAGTTTAAAGAAAACATCCAAAGTTATTTTTTTATATTCGATTGTTATGAGAATAATATTCTCTATGTAAATAATGCTTTCGAAACAATTACAGGGTATCCAACAGATTCGTTTAATGTAGAAAAGTTAATTAATATTATTCATCCCGAAGATTTATCTCGTTTTTTTGTCTCAGAAGAAAGAGGATTACACTTTACCAATAAGTTGCTTTATCACGAACACTTTAAGTATATTTTATCATATTCTTATCGTATAAGAACCGAAGAAGGAAATTATATTCGAATATTACAACAATGCCAAGCTATTGAAGTGAATGATTGTGGACATCTTACAAAAACTTTTGTGATTCATAAACGAATTGAAGATACAGAGGAAAGACAAAAATTAGATTATCGCATTTTAGATAAATCACAAAACATTTATATAGACGAGCAAAATTCGTATAACTTGACTTGTCGAGAATTGGAGATTTTAAATTTAATCAAAGAAGGATTAAATAGTGTACAAATAGCTAATCGGTTAAATATTAGTAAAAATACAGTAATTACACACAGAAAAAATATTTTGACAAAAGCTAATGCAAGTAGTTTTATCGAAATTATTAAGAGATTGAGTATCTCAAGTTTTGAATAGTTTTATACAATTTAATTAGCTATTAGGTGGAAAATACCCCATTTGAGGTATTTAAAAAATCTTTATATAATGCGATATTTGCAGTGCTATGAAAAAGAATTTCGATTATTATTAGTTAGTAACTAAAACATGTAAATAGTACAATCTTGGTGTTTTTTTCAAGATTCTGGTTTAAATAATATGTTTGTTGTTAAAAAAAGCCTGACATTGTCAGGCTTTTTTTATAATTTATTCATATTTCCAGCTAGTGCCTCAATGAATTTTCCGATTGGTCCTTTCACCATCATTGCCATCATTGGGTTAAAACTTCCTTCGAATTGCAATTGTACTTCTGCATTGTTAGCATCAATTTCAGTAATATTACCAGTTAGTGTAAAAGGTAATTTATCACTTGCAGCACCTAAAACCACTTTTGTAAAAGGTGTTTTATCTTTTTGTTTTAGTTTAATTTCAGGCATTCCTTTTAATGCAAAAATAAAAGAGTCATCACCTGTTACCTCAAATTTTGCAATAGATTCAGGCATTAATTTCTCAAAGTTTTTTACATCAGTTAATGCATTAAATATATATTCTGCCGATTGAGGCACTTTTACTTTTGGACTTTCTAATTGCATAATTTTATTTTTTTTAAATTATTGATTCCATTCTGATGGATTTACTCTCCATTCTTGTAATGTTTCTAAATCTTCTTTAGAAATATAATTTTGTTGAACTGCACTTTCTAATAAAGAAGAATAATTACTCAAGGTGGTTAATTCTATTTCAGCAGCTTCAAAGTTGTCAGTAGCTACCTGAAATTCGTAAGTAAAAATAGCGGCCATTCCAATAATATCTGCTCCATTTTCTTTTAAAGCTTCAACGGCTTGTAGGCTACTTTTTCCTGTACTGATTAAATCTTCAATAACAATTACTTTTTTACCAGGTTCTAAATGACCTTCAATTTGGTTTTGTCTTCCGTGTTTTTTTGGTTCAGGACGCACATACACAAAAGGTAAATCTAATGCTTCTGCTACCAATAATCCAATTCCAATTGCTCCAGTGGCTACACCTGCAATTACGTCTGGTTTACCGTATTTTTCTACAATATTGTTAGCAAATTCTTGTTGTAAGAATTTTCTAATTGCAGGGTAAGACAAGGTAATACGGTTGTCGCAATAAATTGGAGACTTCCATCCTGATGCCCACGTAAAAGGATTTTTTGGATTTAATTTAATTGCGTTAATTTGCAAAAGCGACTCGGCAGTTTTCTGAGCTGTTTCCTTATTAAAAATCATAATACAAATGTATAAAGTTTTTGTAAACGATAAACCGTTGTTTCTTACTGATAAAATTGAGAAAGAAACCGATTTTCAGTTGTTTTTATTAGACAGTGTTGATATAGACAAAATTATCATTAAATATTTTCAAAATAAAATAGATAAGGCTTTTTTGTATCATCCAGAGCAAAAACTTATTCTAAAAAAGTTAAAAGAAAAAATACCAGTACAAAAAGCAGGTGGAGGATTGGTTTTTAATGCTAATGGTGAAGTATTATTTATAAAGCGAAATGGTAAGTGGGATTTGCCAAAAGGTGGTACAGAAAAGAACGAAACAATGGAAGAAACTGCTGTAAGAGAAGTGAAAGAAGAAACAGGTATAGGAAAACTTTCTATTGTAAAAAAACTTCCAAAAACGTATCATATTTTTAAGCGAAATGGAAAATATCGTTTAAAAATTACTACTTGGTACGAAATGAAAAGTGATTTTACAGGAGATTTAATTGGTCAAGCAGAAGAAGGAATTGAAGAAGTTGTTTGGTTAAACAAAGCGCAAATACAAGAAGCAATGAAAAATTCTTACGAAAACATTAAGTTGCTTATTGATGAAGCAGGATTATTGGAATAAAAAAATGGGATTGTAAAATCCCATTTTTTGTTATTTATATTCTTACTGAGTTTGGAACAAGTTTGGTATAATCGCCATTATTTCTAATTACATCTCTTACAATACTTGAACTAATAAATGAAGTACTTGCAGCTGTTAGTAAAAAAATAGTTTCTATTTTTGTTAGAAAACGATTGGTGTGTGCAATGGCTTTTTCAAATTCGAAATCTGCTGGATTTCTCAATCCACGCAAAATAAAATCCGCTTCTTTTTGATGACAAAAATCTGTGGTTAATCCTTTATAGGTTTCTACTTTTATTTTTGGTTCTCCAGCAAATGCTTGTTCAATAAAAACTTTTCGATCTTCTAAAGAAAACATATATTTTTTATCGGCATTTATACCAATAGCAATAATAATCTCGTCAAACAAAGGCAATGCTCTTTGAATAATATCAAAATGCCCGTTTGTAATTGGGTCAAAAGATCCTGGAAATACAGCTCTTCTCATATTTTTATTTATTTTAGCAAGGCTAATTGAATTGCGTTATCAAACAAATCGGCCATAGAAATGCCCGCTTCTTTAGCTTGTTGAGGTAAAATACTTTCGTTGGTTAAACCAGGTACAGTATTCATTTCTAATAAAAAAGGAATATTATCCACAATAATAAATTCACTTCTAGAAAATCCATCCATTTTTAAAATAGTGTAAATGCGCATGGCTGTTTCTTCAATTATTTTCTTTAAATCGTCTGAAATACGCGCTGGAGTAATTTCTTTTGATTTGCCTAAATATTTAGCTTCGTAGTCAAAAAAATCGTTTTCACTTACAATTTCTGTTATAGGCAATACTTTTATTTCTCCTTTGTAATTGATTACTCCTACAGAAACTTCTGTTCCCTTTAAAAAGCTTTCAATTAATATTTCACTATCTTCTTTATAAGCAATTTCAATTCCTTTTAAAAGTTCTTCTTTAGTATAGGCTTTAGAAATTCCGAAGCTAGAACCCGAACGATTGGGTTTTATGAAACATGGAAATCCAACACGCTTAATAATTGTTTCTGTATCAATTTTATCACCTTGATTTAAGTAATATGAAATAGCCGTTTTTATACCATAAGGTTTTAAAACCGATAGCATATCTCTTTTGTTCATTGTTAACGCAGCTTGATAAAAATTACACGATGTGTGCGGCATATTTATCAAATCAAAATAAGCTTGTATCAATCCGTCTTCACCAGGGGTACCGTGAATTGCATTAAAAACAACGTCAAATTTTATTTTATTTCCGTTTACCAAAACTGAAAAATCATTTTTATCAATCGGAAATTCGTTGTTCAATTCATCAACATAAACCCATTTGTCTTTAAAAATATGAATTCGATAAGGCGTATATTTTGAACGATCTAAAGTAGCAAATACTACTTGACCACTTTTAAGTGATATTTCAAACTCACTAGAATAGCCTCCCATAATAATAGCAATGTGCTGCATATATAACTGATGTTGAAGTTAGATAAATACTAATTTTACCTAAAGTTGTTTAAAACAAATTTATAACAAAACAGAGAAACAAAAAATCTTTTCGATTTTATATCTTTGTCAAAAATCTACAAGTATGAAACTTATTCAATTTATTAAAAGTAAAAGTTTTTTAACCTCTTTAATTATTGCCCTAATAATTGTTGTTATTGGTGTTGTTGGTTTGCTAAAATGGTTGAGTATTACCACAAATCATGGACAACAAATAGAAGTTCCAAAATTGGTAAACTTAGACGCTTTTCAGGCAGAATCACTTTTAGAACAAAATGATTTGCGAATGGTGGTGTTAGATACTTTAGATTACGATAAAAATTATGCTCCATTGGCAATTGTAGAGCAAGATCCTGCTTATGGAACATATGTAAAAGAAAACAGAAAAATTTATGTAAAGATTAATGCGGCTGGTTTTGGAAAAGTAATTATGCCCAACTTGGATGAATTAACTTTTAGACAAGCAAGTTCTACGATAAAATCATTGGGATTAAAAGAAGGAACAATTTCATACAGTCCATTTATTGGAAAAGATGTAGTTTTAGAAGTACGCCAAAATGGACGTAGATTGAAAAAAGGAGACGCGGTAGTAAAAGATTCTCGCATAGATTTCGTTTTAGGAGATGGACAAGTAGGTTTATCAGAGGAAGAATTGGACGTAGCGCCAGATATTGATTAATAAAAGAAAGATGCAAGACAATATAAATGAATTGTTTGATGAAACAGAAGAAGGATTATATGAGCATTTTCGCTTCGAAGCCGGAAAAGCACAATCTCCTTTGCGTGTAGATAAGTTTTTGATGAATTTAGTCGAAAACGCAACGCGCAACAAAATTCAACAAGCAGCAGAAAACGGAAATATTTTTGTAAATGATGTACCCGTAAAATCAAATTACAAGGTAAAATCATTGGATGTTGTAAGAGTGTTGATGAAACAACCTCCTTTCGAAAATATTATTATTCCAGAAAATATACCTTTAAATATTGTTTATGAAGACGATGCGTTGTTGGTAGTAAACAAAGAGCCAGGTTTAGTTGTACACCCAGGACATGGAAATTATACTGGAACGTTGGTAAATGCATTGGCATATCATTTCGAGAATTTGCCTTTAAATAGCAGCGAACGCCCAGGATTGGTACATCGAATTGATAAAGACACAAGTGGTTTGTTAGTTATTGCAAAAACAGAATTTGCAATGACGGAATTGCAAAAACAATTTGCAGAAAAAACAACCGAAAGAGAGTATGTAGCTTTAGTTTGGGGAAATGTAGAAGAAGAGGAAGGAATAATAGAAAGCTATATTGGGCGACATGTAAAAGACAGAATGCAGATGGCTGCTTTTGACGATCCTGAAAAAGGTAAATGGGCAGTAACACATTATAAAGTTTTAGAGCGATTTGGATATGTAACTTTGGTTTCTTGTCGATTAGAAACAGGAAGAACTCACCAAATTAGAGTACATATGAAGTATATTGGTCATACGCTTTTTAACGATGAAAGATATGGTGGGGATAAGATATTGAAAGGAACTACTTTTTCAAAATATAAACAATTTGTAGAAAACTGTTTTTCAATATTGCCAAGACAGGCGCTGCACGCAAAAACACTAGGTTTTCAACATCCGATAACAAAAGAATATTGCCGATTTGATTCAGAAGTACCAGAAGATATAGTAAAATGTATTGAAAAATGGCGTAATTATTCTCAAAATTCGGTATTAGAAATCGAATAAGAAGGAAGTTAAACAAAAATAGAAAAAGGTTAGACATGAAATGTCTAACCTTTTTTAATTATTAATGGTCTCCAAATGTGATAAAGTCATTGTCATACTTATTTCACACGATAAAATTATTAAACTAATAATTTTATCGTGTGAAATAAGTTAAATAAAATTGCTTCAGTTGTGACTGAGTAGAATTTGGTTATCTTCGTGATATAAATTGTATAGGATTTTATGGAATGTATTTCTGTATTTGATATGCTTAAGATTGGCGTTGGTCCTTCTAGTTCTCACACTTTAGGTCCATGGAGAGCCGCTGAGCTTTTTATTAAAGAATTGCGCGATCGCAATATTTTTAATCAAGTTACTACTATTAAAATAGATCTTTATGGATCACTTTCGCTTACAGGCGTAGGTCACGCAACTGATTTGGCTGTAATGCTTGGCCTTAGTGGTGCCGATCCGGAATATGTACCAGTAGACGATATTAGTGGAATTATTGAAAAAATTAATATCGAACAAACTTTGCTGTTGGACAATGTATTAGCTTTGCCATTTAGTCCAAAAGAAGACATTGTTTTTAATCGAAACTTTCTTCCCTTTCATGCAAATGGAATGATGTTTACCGTGCAATACGGAGAACATGAAATTTATGAGTCTACATTTTATTCTATTGGTGGCGGATTTGTTGTAAAAGAAGAAACAGCAGAAAACCCAGAGAATGATATAATTAAAAAATCATTTCCTTTTCCAATAGAAAAGGCAACAGAATTACTCGCTTATTGCAAAGAACAAAATAAAAAAGTATCAGAAATTGTTTATGAAAACGAATTGTCGTTGCGTTCTGATGAAGAAATAAGCAAAGAGTTAATGCGTGTTTGGAACACGATGTTAGAATGTATGTATATTGGTTGTCATACAGAAGGAACATTGCCAGGCGGACTAAACGTTCGTCGTCGAGCTTTTGATACTCATGCAAAATTAATTGGCGATTTACCTTATTCAAATCCACAAGAATGGGTTCAAACTATTCGCCATACAAAGGTATATTTTAGACAAATATTAAAATGGGTAAGTTGCTTTGCCTTGGCTGTAAATGAAGTAAATGCGGCATTGGGTAGAGTAGTTACTGCACCAACCAACGGAAGTGCAGGTGTTATTCCAGCAGTATTAATGTATTATTTAGTTATTGAAAATCACAAAGCATCAGAAAAAGAAATTAAACAATTTTTGATGGTTGCTGGCGAAATTGGAAGTATTTTCAAAAAAGGAGCTACTATTTCTGCAGCAATGGGCGGGTGCCAAGCAGAAATTGGTGTTTCGAGTGCCATGGCAGCCGGTGCTTTATGTGAGTTAATGGGAGGATGTCCAGAGCAAGTAATGATGGCGGCAGAAATTGCAATGGAACACCATTTAGGATTAACTTGTGATCCAATTGGCGGATTAGTGCAAATACCTTGTATTGAGCGAAATGCAATGGGAGCAGTAAAGGCAATAAATGCGGCAGAATTAGCATTAGATACCGATCCAAGAAATGCAAAAGTACCTTTAGATAAAGTGGTAAGTACCATGTGGGAAACGGCAAAAGATATGAATCATAAATACAAAGAAACATCAGAAGGGGGATTGGCTGTAGCTGTAAATCTTTCAGATTGTTAATAGAATAAAAAAAGGTGAATTAATTTAATTCACCTTTTTTATTTTGAGGTCGTCTTGACTTTTGTAAAATAGAGAAGGGTTATAGAACTTTGTGTCGCTCAACCAACAAAACCTATAACCC
>CANQRD010000086.1 GCA_947626185.1 uncultured Flavobacterium sp. | reverse complement strand
GGTGCCTTAGCTCAGTTGGTAGAGCAAAGGACTGAAAATCCTTGTGTCCCTGGTTCGATTCCTGGAGGCACCACAAAGAAACTCGATAGTTTACTATCGAGTTTTTTTATTTTATTTAACTAATGGAGTAAACCAAATAGATTGTTGTCCATGTATTAATCGTTCTTGATTAATCCAAGTGTAAGCTGACGGAATTGCAGTTTTGTAACTAATACTTTTATCATTTTCGCCTGCAGTTAATGTTGGTGTTAACACAACTGGTTCTGGACCATAAATACCTGCAGTAGTAAAGTCTCCTTTTCTCCTTCCGCCACAAACTACCCATAATTGGTTTAAAGTAGCTGTTGCATATGGGAAAAATTCTGCTCGATCTGTTGGTGGATTTTCAATTGAATATAGATGACTAGCAATTTCTACACGTAAATCAGTTGGTATTCCTGCAGGTGCAGCAATTACATTAGCTCTTAAAGTACAATATACTCCACCTAATTCTACAATAGTTAATTCATGTGCAGCAGCAAGAGCAATTCTTCCAATTGGGGTTGTTGTAATACTTATTGCATTACCAGGTGTTGCCCAATTCTTATCTCTATCATTTAAGTGTGTAACTCTATATCTAGCCAAAATAGTCCCATTTGGACCAGCTAAAACAACTGTATGATAAAATTTATCAGCATCAATTTCTGGATAACTACCAACGATATAACCTTTTCCTTCTAAAGCTATTTTAGACAAGGTTTGCTCAAATATTCCTCCTTGTTTCTCAGCATGTGAGAGAATAAGATTAGCATCATTAGTGTAAGGTATACTGGAGAATTCAGGTAGGATTAAGAGTTCGTTTTCGGTTAACTTTAGATTTGATAAGTCAGCAAAATCTGTATTCCATTGAATAGCTGTCAATTTCACCTCTTCTTTTGCCGATACTGCATTTGTATCTGTTGGACTTCGGTGTAATGCTAAAGTAGGAAAGTATAATTCTGGTCTACGTTGATTAAGTAAGAATGATCTTTTTTGATCTGCTTCTTCCAGATCGATAAATGCCGTATAAATGCCATTCAAACCAGGTTCTAACATTAATGGACTTACAACAGGGGCTTGGGTGATTTTATGTCCAGATGGTGCCCAAATACTTGATCCTCCATTGTAATATAGCTGTGCTCTTGAAATAAGACTTGTTTCTATTCCACTTCTTGTAGCGCAAATTGTCCAAACACCATTAAAAGCACTCATGTGTTGTACGTGAGATACTGTTGAATGGTCTCCCATTTTTTCTTCTGGAGTTGCATCAGGCATCATTCGATCAGATACTGAGTGCCAACCAATAATTTGAGCTCCTTCTACTGCAGCTAAACGCGCATATTGCCAATAAGTATCATCATAACAAATAAGTAAGGCAATACGGCCAATTTTTGTATCAAAAATCTTCACTCCAGTATTACCTACAGCAAATATTTTTTGATCTTGAGAGTTTAAACCGATTTTTCTATATTTTCCGACAATTCCTTCGGGCCCCATTAATACGGCTGAGTTGTAGGCTAATCCACTTTCAGTATCTTTTTCTGCAATTCCTACGCTCATATACATTCCTGTTTTGGCTAATATTGGTAAAATAGCATCTGTTGTTTTACCGGGAATAGTGTCGAGATATGGGGCTATTTCTGTAAAGTCAGAAAACAAATAACCACTAACTGCTGTTTCTGGAAATACAGCATAATCGATTCCTTGTGAAGCAACTTTTTCAGTAGCTTCTACTAATCGTTTAATATTTCCCTCTAAATCACCCCAAGCGGGAATAAAGTCAACTGCTGCTACTTTACTACTTTTTTTTACTGATAACATATTTTTTACATTTTAATCAAGATTAGCTCTTGAAGTTAATTGAAACAAAACCTTTAAATATAAGGATTAATTTGCTGATAATTTAGCTGTAAAATATTGATGATGTAAATTAAGTGTTAAAATTAGACTGAATTTTCTTTTATTGTTAAGTGTATTTACTTTAGAAAGCAAGCTTGAATAGGTAAGGAGTTATAAAATAAAAAAAGGATGGCTTATAGCTCATCCTTTTTTATTTCTATTTTTTTAAAGATTCTAATTTTGCTTGATCTGTTTTTAAATTGAATTCTAGATTTGTAATTTGACTGTTTAATTTTTGAATTCTAGTTTTAGTTTTTAATTCATCGACAGGTGTTATTTTTCCTTTTGCCATTTTCGCGCTTAACTTTTTGTTTTCACTGGCATGTTTAGTTTTTAATTTATTTAATTTTGTTGTGTTTTTCTGAATATCTTTTTCAGTTTTAGCAATATTCTGTTGTTTTTTTAATTCAGCTTTCGTTTCCTTAGCTAACTGTTTTTGCTTTTGATTAAATTCTTTTAACTGTTCTTTTGTTAGAGGATTTTGCTCAGTGCTAGTTGTTGCAATAGCAGTTGTAGGTTCTTGAGCGTAAGTAATTGCAGAAAATGCAATTAATAGTCCTGTAAAAAGTAATTTTCTTTTCATTATTTTCTTTGTTATTAGTATTTGTTATTTATTACCATTCATTTATTCTATTAGCATCTAATTTTAAAAAAATAAACAATAATAATGTAAACGCAATTAAACTTGATCCACCGTAGGAGAAGAAAGGTAGAGGTACTCCGATAGTAGGGAATAAACCTACTAGCATAGTGATGTTAAAAGCAAAATGTATAAATAAAAAACTGACAACACAGTAACCATACACTCTATTAAAACGTTTTTTTTGTTTTTCACATAGATAAAGTAATCTAAAGAAAAGACAAAGAAAAAGAAGTATTACTACACTAGATCCAACAAAACCCCATTCTTCTCCTACAGTTGTAAAAATATAATCTGTATGCTGCTCTGGTACGAATCCTCCTTTTGTTTGTGTTCCTTGCAAGAAACCCGTTCCAAACCAGCCTCCAGATCCAATTGCAATTTTAGATTGGTTTAAATTATATCCTTCTGCTTGTAAATTAACGTCTTCTCCAATTAAGACATTAATTCTATCTTTTTGATGTGGCTCTAGAACTTTATCATATACATAATCTACAGATAGTGAAAAGCCACTCATTACTAGCACTAAGATAAGATAAATAAATGGATTTCTGTTTATTTTTTTATTGAAAAAATAATGTATTAGGGATATTAATACAATTAAGCTTAGTATAATGAATGGTTTTAAGATTAAAGAGCAGATAAAGAGCAATATGGTAATGAAAATTGTCCATAAATACCAACTTGGCAATCCTTCTCTAAATAAAACAAATATTAAAGATGCGAAAAGCATTGCACTTCCTGTATCATTTTTTAAAATTAATAACGTAGGAATACCAATAATTAGAAAAGCAGTAATTTGTTCTTTAAGTGTTTTTAAAGAGCCTTGATTGTCTGATAAGTACTTGGCTAGTAGTAAAGCTGTTGAAGTTTTGACAAACTCAGATGGTTGAAGACCAAAACCACCAAATTGGTACCAGTTTGTTTGTCCTTTTACAGATTTACCAAATACAAATAAACCAAGTATAGAGAGTAAACCAATAATATAAAAAATAAGGGCATACTTTTCATAAAATTTAGTATCAATAGCTAGTATTAAAATTATTAAAGGTAAACAGGTAATAATGAATATTAACTGTCTACCATAGATTTGATTAAAATCAAAAACAGTATTATCAACATTAGGTAACGAGGTGGAATAGATATTTATCCAGCCCGCCATAACGAGTAATAAGTATAAAATTACTGTTATCCAGTCGATGTTTTTTTGAACGCTACTATTTCTCATTTTTTATTTCTATCGGTCATTTTGTATAGCTGAACTACTTTGTCGTATTCGCTTTTTAAACTACCTTCTATCATTCTTTTTTCTAAGTCTGTACGAACAATTTCCGGCAATAAATATTTTTGAATCATTAAGCTAGTAATAGGACCCGCCCATCGAGATCCCCAATAACCATTTTCAATAAATACTGCTATGGCAATTTTTGGATCATCTTTTGGAGCAAATGCTACAAATACAGAATGATCTGTTAGTTGATAGCGTTTTCCATTTATTCGAGTAAAGTTTTCTACTGTACCTGTTTTTCCGCATATTGCTAATCCTGGTACTTGAGCAGATGATCCAGTTCCGAATCGAAATACATCTTCCATTGCATCTATAATTGGGTCAAAATGTTTTGAGTCAATTGTAGTTGTTTTTTTGGTTACAAAGTTTTTATCAATGTTATGGTTTTCGATATTTTTAATAATGTGAGGAGTGTAATAATAACCTTTATTAGCAACTGCTGCCATTACGTTAGCTAGTTGCATAGGAGTTAATATAACCTCACCTTGACCAATTGCGTTTGAAATAGTAGTGGTACTTTTCCAACCTTTGTTGGGATACCAACGGTTGTAGTAATCAGAATTTGGAATATGTCCTTTTCTTCCTTCAGGAAGGTCATATCCTAAAAATTGTCCTAAGCCAAAACTAGCCAAATGATCATGCCATTTATCTATTCCTTCAGAAGGAGTTTTATATTTTTCTATAATTCTACGGTAGGTTTGAGATGGATAGGTATTACATGAAATAGCAAGCGCATGTTTTAAATTCCAAGTTCCGCTATCATGACATCCCATCCAAGCTCCTCGTCCGTAAAAGAATCCTCGGCTGCAAGAAAAGGTTGAGTGTTCTGTAATTACTCCTTCTTGTAATCCGATTAACGAAGTAAGAATCTTAAAAGGAGAGCCTGGAGAATATTCTCCAGATAATACTCTGTTGTATAAAGGTTTTGCTAAAGAATCGTTATATAACTCCGTATAGTTTTTAGATCTTTCTCTTCCAACTAATAAAGCAGGATCATACGAAGGAGCATTGATAAGTGCTAAAATTTCACCCGTCTTAGGTTCAATCGCTACAATTCCTCCTCTTTTGTTTTGCATTAATAGTTCGCCGTATGCTTGTAATTCATTGTCAATGGTTAATGTAATATCACTGCCTTTTACTGCTAAAGTGTCGTAAATACCATCTTTAAATGAGCCTATTTCTCTGTTAAATCGATCTCTCTGAATATACTTTACCCCTTTTACTCCTCTTAGAACCTCTTCATATTGTTGTTCTACACCTTGCACACCAATTAAATCACCTGAACGATAGTAGGGATTATTCTTAATATTATCTTCGTTTACTTGACGAATATATCCAAATAAATTAGCACCTGCGTGAACTTGATAGTCTCTAAGAGAACGTTTTTGAATATAAAAACCACTAAAATGACGCATTTTTTCTTGAAATTCTGCATATTCAGCTTTTGTCAATTGTGGTAAAAATATGGAAGGTAATCGAGGACTATAAACTATTGCTTTTTTTAACTTGGCATCAAAGTCTTCCAAAGTAATATTTAACATTTTGCATAAAGCTAATGTGTCAATGTCTTTTACTTCTTTTGGGACAACCATAATATCATAAGAAGGCTGATTTGCCACTAAAAGCTTATTATTTCTGTCAAAAATATATCCTCTTTCAGGATATTCATATACTATTTTCAGCGCGTTGTTTTCAGACTTTTTAATATATGTATCATCTACAACTTGTAGATAAAATAAACGAAACAGAATGGTAATCGTTACTATAACAATAAAGATGGGAAATAATAGCTTTCTCATTTTTTAGAAGGCTTAATAAGATAGAGAATCAATACACAACAAATAAAAGTAGCAATTGTCGTTAGTAAACTTCTGACTAAAATTTCTAAAAAGAAGTTGAAACGCAAAAATTCTAAGGTAAACAATGTAATATGATGTATGGCTATACAAAGAATTAAATAGGTTAAAACTTCAGAAGATGAAAATATATTTCTAGTAACTTGCCTGTAAATATTAAGATTGTGATATTGGTAACTAACGCCAAAAGCAAATTTTAAAATGGAAGGTCTTGAAAACGTAAGTACTAACGAGGCAGCTGCGTGTATTCCACCCGAATTTTCAAACATGTCAACAGTTAAACCTAAAAGAAAACTTGATAGGTATAACAAAGGTTTATTTCCATCTGCAGGATAGAGTATTATAAATAAAATATACGGATAAGGATTAATAAATGATAGTATATCTAGATTATTAAATATTAATACCTGTGCAATTAGTAAAAGTACAAAACGTGTAATATTTGATAAAATAGTATTATTCATTTTCAGTTTCTTCTTCTAATTCGTTAATTTCATCTAAGTCATTATTTTTTATAACATATACATAACCCAAGTTAGTCATATCGTTGAAAAGCTTTACTTCAATAGTAAAATAATTGGAACTTGCAGTTGTATATGCTTTTTCAATTACACCTATTGGAATATTTTCTGGAAATACTTTTGAGTAGCTAGAAGTTACAATAGTGTCTCCTTTGTAAAGTTCCGCTAATCTAGGAATATCGTTTAACTGAACATAACCAGTGTTTTTACCATCCCATTCTAATGGACCAAAATGATTACTTCCTTTAATTTTGGCAATAATTTTTGATTTAGTGTTTAGAATACTTAAAACAGTAGAATATTTATTGGAAGATTTTTGAACAATTCCAACAACACCATTGCTGTTGATTACTCCAAAATCTTTTTCAATACCCTCTCTAGTACCTCCTTTTATAGTAATGTAATTCTCTTTAGTATTAAATGTATTCTTAATAACTTTAGCAACAACTACCTCGTAAACTTCCTCTTTATTAAGAGAGTTAGTGTAAGTAGAATCTATTACATTGTTATTGAATGCGTCATTAAAAACTTGTTTTTTTAATAAGGCATTTTCTAATACCAAAGCCTCATTTTCTTTTTTAAGATGAATATATTCCTTAAAATCGTTAACATTTTCGTATACAAAACCTGTTATATCATTTGACGAACTAACGAAAGAACTTTTGTGAAATGTATGAGTTCTGATAATTAGCGTAAATGATATAACTAAAAGCAGCAAAAACAGTAGCCGAGTACTGTTTTTTATAAAGAAATTAATTATTTGCTGCATCTGTTTTTTTATTTAATCAAAACACTTTTGTATTTATCAATATTTTTAATTGCAAGTCCTGTACCACGTACAACTGCTCTTAACGGATCTTCCGCGATATATACTGGTAAATCTGTTTTTTGAGAAATACGTTTATCTAAACCTCTCAACATTGAACCTCCTCCAGCTAAATAAATACCTGTGTTATAAATATCAGCAGCTAATTCTGGTGGTGTTTGCGATAATGTTTCCATTACAGCATCTTCAATTCTTTGGATTGATTTGTCTAAAGCTTTTGCAATTTCGCGGTAAGATACGGTAACTTGTTTTGGTTTTCCGCTCAACAAATCACGTCCTTGTACTAACATATCCTCTGGGGCTGTTTCTAAATCTTCAGTTGCAGCTCCAATTTGAATTTTTATTTTTTCTGCTGTACTTTCTCCTACAAAAAGGTTGTGTTGTGTTCTCATGTAATAAATGATGTCGTTTGTAAAAACATCTCCTGCAATTTTTACCGATTTGTCACACACAATTCCTCCAAGAGCAATAACAGCAATTTCTGTTGTACCGCCTCCAATATCAACAATCATGTTTCCTTTTGGTTGCATAATGTCAACTCCAATTCCAATTGCTGCCGACATTGGTTCGTGTATTAAATAAACCTCTTTACCATTTACGCGTTCACAAGATTCCTTAACAGCTCTCATTTCTACTTCAGTAATTCCAGAAGGAATACATACCACCATACGCAATGCTGGCGTAAACATTTTCTTTCTTAGTGAAGGAATGCTCTTGATAAAGAGGCTTATCATTTTTTCTGACGCATCAAAATCTGCAATAACTCCGTCTTTTAATGGGCGAATAGTTTTAATGTTTCCATGCGTTTTACCTTGCATCAAACTCGCTTCTTTTCCTACTGCTATAATCTTTCCAGTTGTCCTATCTCTAGCAACAATAGAAGGATTGTCTACTACAACTTTTCCGTCGTGAATGATTAGAGTATTCGCTGTTCCCAAGTCGATTGCGATATCCTCTGTCATGAAATCAAAAAATCCCATATAATTAAAAGGCTTTTAGAGTTAATATTTTATGCGTTACAAAATTAGTAAATTAATGTTTAAAATGACGAGTTCCAGTAAAGACCATTGCCATATTGTTTTCATTGCAATATGTAATACTTAAATTGTCTTTAATAGATCCGCCAGGTTGAATTACAGCTGTAATACCTGCATTATTTGCAATTTCTACACAATCTGGGAAAGGGAAGAAAGCATCACTTGCCATTACCGCTCCTTTTAAATCAAAATTAAAAGAGTTTGCTTTTTCAATTGCTTGGCGCAATGCATCAACTCTAGATGTTTGTCCTGTTCCAGATGCACAAAGTTGTCCGTCTTTTACCAAAACAATTGTATTTGATTTTGTGTGTTTGCAAATTTTTGAAGCGAACAATAAATTGTCAATTTCTGTTGTAGAAGGTGTAGCATTAGTAACGTTTGTTAAATGCTCTTTATTGTCTGTTACATTATCTTTATCTTGAACCAAATATCCATTTAAACAAGTACGAACTTGTTTTGCAGGTAATTCAATTTCGTTTAACACAAGAATAATTCTGTTTTTCTTTTCTTTTAAAATTTCAATCGCTTCTGCTTCAAAAGCTGGAGCAATTACAACTTCACAGAATAAATTGTTGATTTCTTCTGCTGTAGCTTTGTCAATTAAACCATTAGCAATTAAAACACCACCAAAAGCTGAAGTAGGATCACCTGCTAAGGCATCTACATATGCTTGTTTCATTGTTGG
>CANQRD010000085.1 GCA_947626185.1 uncultured Flavobacterium sp. | reverse complement strand
ACTGGTATGGTGGAAATGATTACGGTGATAAAATCGCTGAAGATCACAAAATCAGAAAGTATATTCATGCTCGTTTAGCAAAAGCTAGTGTATCTAAAGTAATCATTGAAAGAACTTTAAAACTTGTAACCGTTACCATCACTACTGCTAGACCTGGAATTATTATCGGGAAAGGTGGTCAAGAGGTAGATAAGTTAAAAGAGGAATTGAAAAAGATTACTGATAAGGAAGTTCAAATCAATATCTTTGAAATTAAAAGACCTGAGCTTGATGCGTTTTTAGTGGCTGCTAGTATAGCGCGTCAAATTGAAAACAGAATTTCATACCGTAGAGCGATCCGTATGGCTATTGGAGCGGCTATGAGAATGAATGCTGAAGGAATTAAAGTTATGATTTCTGGTCGTTTGAATGGAGCTGAAATGGCGCGTTCTGAGACTTTCAAAGATGGACGTATTCCATTATCAACTTTCAGAGCTGACATCGATTACGCACTTGGAGAAGCTCACACTACTTATGGTAGAATGGGGATCAAAGTGTGGATCATGAAAGGTGAAGTTTACGGTAAAAGAGATCTTTCTCCGTTAGCTGGTATGGATAAAAAACAATCTAAACCAGCAGGATCTAAACCAGGTAGACCTAATCAACGCAAAAGAAAGTAATTTTTAAACTGAAGAAAAATGTTACAGCCTAAAAGAACAAAATACCGTAAGGTACAGAAAGGTAAGATGAAAGGGATTTCCCAAAGAGGACATGAACTTTCAAATGGAATGTTTGGAATTAAATCTTTAGACAGTTCATTCATTACTTCAAGACAAATCGAAGCAGCTCGTATTGCAGCTACTCGTTTTATGAAACGTGAAGGACAATTGTGGATTAAAATTTTCCCAGACAAGCCAATTACTAAGAAGCCTCTTGAAGTGCGTATGGGTAAAGGAAAAGGTGCAGTAGAGTACTGGGTTGCTGTGGTAAAACCAGGAAGAATTATGTTTGAAGTAGGTGGAGTTCCTCTATCTGTAGCAAAAGAAGCATTACGCTTAGCTGCTCAAAAACTTCCTGTGAAAACTAAATTTATAACGGCTAGAGATTTC
Source organism: uncultured Flavobacterium sp. (assembly GCA_947626185.1). GTDB lineage: Bacteria > Bacteroidota > Bacteroidia > Flavobacteriales > Flavobacteriaceae > Flavobacterium. Next base: position 7,735 of record CANQRD010000085.1, on the reverse strand, counting down.
GAAGCATAATAAAAGTATTATCATGAAACAATCTGAAATAGTAAACCTATCTGTAGCTGATTTACAAGAGCAATTAAAAGAGTTGACTAACGCATTAAGTAGTTTAAAAGGAACTCACGCGATTTCTCCAATAGAGAACCCTCTTCAAATTAGAAAAATCAGAAGAACAATTGCAAGAGTAAAAACCGAACTAAGCAAAAGAGAGTTACAATAATTGTATTCTGCCGAAAGATGGAAAATAGAAAAGAAAGAAAAGAAAGAATAGGTGTTGTTACTAGTAATAAAATGGAGAAATCTATTGTAGTTGCTGAAGTAAAAAAAGTAAAACACCCATTATATGGAAAGTTCGTGAAACAAACTAAAAAGTATGTTGCTCACGACGAAACAAACGACTGCAACATTGGTGATACAGTTAGAATTATGGAGACTCGTCCATTATCTAAATCAAAATGTTGGAGATTAGTTGAAATCATTGAAAGAGCGAAATAATTATGGTACAACAAGAATCTAGACTTAAAGTAGCAGATAATACAGGAGCAAAAGAAGTTTTGACTATCCGTGTATTAGGTGGAACAAAGCGTAGATACGCTTCTGTTGGTGACAAAATCGTAGTAAGTATTAAAGATGCTGCCCCAAATTCAAACGTGAAAAAAGGAGCTGTTTCTACTGCGGTTGTTGTGCGCACTAAAAAAGAGGTTAGAAGAGCTGATGGATCATACATTAGATTCGATGATAACGCATGTGTGTTGTTAAACGCAGCAGGCGAGATGAGAGGAACTCGTGTTTTTGGACCAGTAGCAAGAGAACTTCGTGAAAAACAATTCATGAAAATTGTATCATTAGCACCAGAGGTGTTATAATTCGTTCTAAACATGATTAAGTTAAAAGTAAAAACAGGAGATACAGTACGTGTTATTGCTGGTGACCATAAAGGTTTAGAAGGTAAAATTGTACGTGTATTACGTGAAAAAAACAAAGCTATCGTAGAGGGAATTAACATTATTTCAAAACATGTTAAGCCAAGTGCAACTAACCCTCAAGGTGGAATTGTTAAGAAAGAAGCTCCTATCCATATTTCTAATTTAGCGATCGTAGATCCTAAAACTAATGAAATTACAAAAGTAACTTTCAAAGTAGAAGACGGGAAAAAAGTGAGAGTTTCTAAAAAATCAAATCAAGTATTATAGTTATGGCTTATATACCTAGACTTAAAGAGGAATATAAAAGCAGAGTAATTTCTGCTCTTACAGAGGAGTTTGGATACAAAAACGTTATGCAAGTTCCTAAACTTGAGAAAATCGTTATTAGCCGTGGTGTTGGTGCAGCAGTTTCTGATAAAAAATTAGTTGATTACGCAGTTGAGGAATTAACTAAAATAACAGGACAAAAAGCTGTTCCTACGATTTCTAAGAAAGACGTTGCTTCTTTCAAATTGAGAAAAGGAATGCCAATCGGTGCTAAAGTAACTTTAAGAGGTGAAAGAATGTATGAATTTTTAGATCGCTTAGTTACTTCTGCTTTACCACGAGTAAGAGATTTCTCTGGTATTAAAACTGAAGGATTCGATGGAAGAGGAAATTATAACTTAGGAGTTACTGAGCAAATTATTTTTCCAGAAATCAATATTGATAAAGTAAACAAAATCGCTGGTTTCGATATTACTTTCGTAACTTCTGCAGAGACAGATAAAGAAGCTAAATCGTTACTTGCTGAATTAGGATTACCTTTTAAAAAGAATTAAGTATGGCTAAAGAATCAATGAAAGCCCGTGAGGTTAAAAGACAAGCATTAGTAGCTAAATATGCAGCTAAAAGACAAGCGCTTTTAGATGCTGGTGATTACGAAGGTTTACAAAAGTTACCTAAAAATGCTTCACCTGTACGTTTACACAATAGATGTAAATTAACTGGTAGACCAAGAGGGTATATGCGTCAATTCGGTATTTCTCGTGTTACTTTCCGTGAAATGGCAAATAATGGATTGATACCAGGAGTTAAAAAGGCAAGTTGGTAATTAAGATTTAAAGGTAAAAACATGTATACAGATCCAATAGCAGATTTCCTTACAAGAATTAGAAATGCTGTGCGTGCTAATCACAAAGTGGTAGAGATACCAGCATCTAACTTCAAAAAAGAGATCACAAAAATATTATTCGATCAAGGATATATCTTAAGTTATAAATTTGATGACAGTTCTGTTCAAGGAACAATCAAAATAGCTTTAAAATATGACAAAGACACAAAAGAGTCTGTAATTAGAGATATCCAAAGAATTAGTAAACCAGGTTTGCGTAAATACGCTTCTGCAGCTGACCTTCCTAGAATCTTAAACGGTTTAGGAATTGCAATTGTTTCTACATCAAAAGGTTTGATGACTGGAAAACAAGCAAAACAACTTAATGTTGGTGGAGAAGTAGTTTGTTACGTATACTAATTTAAAAAGACTAAGAGATGTCAAGAATAGGAAAAAGTCCAATAGCAATTCCTGCAGGAGTAACGGTAGACGTTAAAGATGGGGAAATCGTTGTTAAAGGTAAATTAGGAGAACTTACTCAGAAATTCGATACAGTTAGTATTAAAGTTGAAGATAACCAAGTTATTGTAGAACGTTCTTCTGATGCAAAAGAAGAAAGAGCTAAGCACGGTTTATACCGTAGTTTAATCAGCAATATGATAGCTGGAGTATCTGAAGGATTTACATTGGCTTTAGAGTTAGTAGGGGTAGGATACCGTGCTTCTAACCAAGGACAAAGATTAGATTTAGCTTTAGGTTTCTCACATAACATCATTATCGATGTTGCTCCAGAGGTTTCAATTGAAACTATCTCTGAGAAAGGGAAAAACCCAATTTTAAAATTGACTTCATTTGACAAACAATTAGTAGGTCAAGTTGCAGCTAAAATCCGTTCATACCGTAAACCAGAGCCTTACAAAGGAAAAGGAATCAAGTTTGTGGGTGAAGAGTTAAGAAGAAAAGCAGGTAAATCAGCTTAAAAATTAAGACTATGTCATTAACAAAATCTGAAAGAAGACAACGTATAAAGTTCAGAATTAGAAAAGTTGTTAGCGGTACAGCTGCTAAACCAAGACTTTCTGTATTCAGAAGTAATAAAGAGATCTATGCACAAATCATAGATGACGTTAACGGAGTAACTTTAGTTGCAGCATCATCTAGAGAAGCTGGTATAACAAGAGGAACCAATGTTGAAACTGCTGCATCGGTTGGAAAACTAATCGCAGACAAGGCTTTAAAAGCAGGTATTGAAACTGTTTCTTTTGATAGAAATGGATATTTGTACCACGGACGTGTTAAATCATTAGCAGAAGGCGCTAGAGAAGCTGGATTAAAATTCTAATTAGTTATGTATCAAAATTATAAAAACGTAGAATTTGTAAAACCAAGCGGTCTTGATTTAAAAGATCGTTTGGTTAGTGTAAACCGTGTTACTAAAGTAACAAAAGGAGGAAGAGCATTTGGTTTTTCTGCTGTTGTTGTTGTTGGTGACGAAAACGGTGTAGTGGGTCACGGTTTGGGTAAATCTAAAGACGTATCTGAAGCAATTGCTAAAGCTGTGGAAGATGCTAAGAAAAATTTAGTAAGAATTCCTTTAAATGGACATACAATTCCTCACGAACAAAAAGGAAAATTCAGTGGTGCTAGAGTATTATTGATGCCTGCATCTTTGGGTACTGGAGTAATTGCTGGAGGATCTGTGAGATCGGTAGTAGAGGCTGTTGGAATTACTGACTTATTGTCAAAATCTCAAGGTTCGTCTAATCCACACAACGTGGTTAAAGCTACTTTCGATGCTTTATTACAATTAAGAAGCGCTTCTACAGTTGCAAAACAAAGAGGAATTTCTTTAGAAAAAGTATTTAAAGGTTAATTTGAAAGATTATGTCAAGAATCAAAATAAAACAAGTAAGAAGCCAAATTAAATGTACTCTTGTTCAAAAGAGAACATTAGAGGCTTTAGGACTTCGTAAGATCGGACATGAAGTTGAACAAGAATCTACTTCAGCTATCTTAGGAATGGTAAATAAAGTTCAACACTTAGTTTCTGTAGAAGAAATTAAATAAACTCGTAGCAAATGAATTTAAGTAATTTACAACCAGCTAACGGTTCAGTACACAACCAAAACAAACGTCTTGGTCGTGGTGAAGGTTCTGGAAAGGGAGGAACTTCTACAAAAGGACATAAAGGTGCAAAATCACGTTCAGGATATTCTAAAAAACTAGGATTTGAAGGAGGACAAATGCCACTTCAAAGACGTGTTCCTAAATTTGGTTTCAAAAATATTAACAGAGTAGAGTACGCAGTTATTAACTTAGAAACTTTACAAGGTTTAGTAGATAGCGGAAAAGTATCTGATTCTGTGGATTTTTCACAATTAGTAGAATTTGGATTAGCTACTAAAAATAGTTTAGTTAAGGTTTTAGGGCGTGGAGAGTTAAAAGCTAAATTAAAAGTTTCTGCTCATAAATTTTCAGCTTCTGCAACAGCAGCTATTGAGGCAGCAGGAGGAGAGGTTGTAACGTTATAAAATCTTAGTAAACAGGATGAAGAAGTTTTTTGAAACATTAGCCAATATTTGGAAAATTGAAGAGTTAAAAAATAAAATTCTTATAACATTAGGGTTATTACTTGTGTATCGTTTTGGTACACAAGTAACTCTACCAGGTATTGATGCAACAAAATTGCAAGCGTTAACAGATCAAACAGATCAAGGAATCGGTTGGTTAATTAACGTTTTTACAGGTGGTGCATTTGCGCAAGCATCTGTTTTTGCTTTAGGTATTATGCCTTATATTTCTGCTTCCATTGTAGTTCAGCTTATGGGAATTGCGGTTCCTTATTTGCAAAAACTACAAAACGATGGAGAAAGCGGTAGAAAGAAGATGAATCAAATTACAAGATGGTTAACTATAGGTATTACCTTATTACAAGGGCCAAGTTATATCTATAACTTGTATGTGCAATTGCCATCAGATGCATTTTTGCTAGGTTTTAATTCTTTCTCATTCTTGTTTTCTTCAGTAATTATACTAGTTACCGGAACTGTTTTCGCAATGTGGTTAGGAGAAAAAATTACTGATAAAGGGATTGGAAATGGTATTTCATTATTAATTATGGTTGGAATTATTGCAAGACTACCAATGTCTTTCATCCAAGAATTCCAATCTAGAATTACTGAAAATAATGGAGGACCAATGTTAGTTGTAATTGAAGTAATTTTATGGTTATTGGTTATTGTAGCTTGTATCTATTTGACTCTTGCAGTTAGAAGGATTCCAGTTCAGTATGCACGTAGAAGTGCTTCTGGATCTTACGATCAATCAATGCTGGGTGGTAACCGTCAATGGATCCCATTGAAGTTAAACGCTTCTGGTGTAATGCCGATTATTTTTGCTCAAGCAATTATGTTCGTGCCAGCAGCAGTAGCGGGTTTATCAACTTCAGATACTGCAAAATCAATCAGCAACACATTTCATAATGTGTTTGGTTGGGAGTATAATTTACTTTTTGCTTTATTAATCATAATTTTTACGTACTTTTACACCGCAATTACTGTTCCAACAAATAAAATGGCAGACGATTTGAAGAGAAGTGGTGGATTTATACCAGGTGTTAAGCCAGGTTCTGAAACTGCGGACTATTTAGATCGCATAATGTCATTAGTAACATTTCCGGGATCGTTGTACTTGGCTTTAATAGCAATATTTCCAGCTATAGTAGTCAGCGTTTTAGGAGTGCAACAAGGTTGGGCAATGTTTTATGGAGGTACGTCATTGTTAATTATGGTAAGTGTTGTAATCGATACAATTCAACAAGTTAATTCATACCTGTTAAATAAACAATATGATAGTATGATGACTAGTGGGAAAAATAGAAGAGCAATAGCTTAATTTTATGGCAAAACAATCAGCAATAGAGCAAGACGGAGCGATAATTGAAGCATTATCAAATGCTATGTTCCGTGTAGAATTAGAGAACGGTCATGTTGTGATTGCTCATATCTCAGGAAAAATGCGTATGCACTACATTAAATTGTTACCTGGAGATAGAGTGAAATTGGAAATGAGTCCATATGACTTGACTAAGGCAAGAATTACTTATAGATATTAAAGAGGCTATTAAAATGAAAGTAAGAGCATCAGTTAAAAAAAGAAGTGCCGAGTGCATTATAGTACGTAGAAAAGGTAGACTTTACGTTATTAATAAAAAGAATCCTAGATTTAATCAAAGACAAGGATAATTATGGCAAGAATCGCAGGGGTAGACATACCTAAATACAAAAGAGGAGTTATCGCTTTAACTTATATCTTCGGTATCGGATCTAGTAGAGCTAAAGAAGTGTTAGCAGCTGCTAATGTAGATGAGGATAAAAAAGTACAAGATTGGAATGACGACGAAATCGGAGCAATTCGTGAAGCAGTTGGTCAGTACAAGATTGAAGGTGAATTACGCACAGAAATTTCATTAAACATTAAACGTTTAATGGATATCGGATGTTACAGAGGAATTCGTCATAGAATTGGTCTTCCATTAAGAGGTCAAAGAACTAAGAATAACTCGAGAACAAGAAAAGGTAAAAGAAAAACTGTTGCTAACAAGAAAAAAGCAACTAAATAATAAGTAATAATATGGCTAAAGCGAATACAAAAAAGCGTAAAGTCGTTGTTGAAACAACAGGTGAGGCTCATATTAATGCGACATTCAACAACATAATTATTTCTCTTACAAACAAGAAAGGTGAAGTAATTTCATGGTCATCAGCAGGTAAAATGGGCTTTAGAGGTTCTAAAAAGAATACTCCATATGCTGCACAAATGGCTGCTGAAGATTGTGGTAAAGTTGCACTAGAAGCAGGATTGAAAAAAGTAAAAGTTTATGTAAAAGGTCCAGGTAACGGAAGAGAATCTGCAATCAGATCTTTACATAACGGTGGAATCGAAGTAACAGAAATTATTGATATTACTCCAATTCCTCATAACGGATGTCGTCCTCCTAAGAGAAGAAGAGTTTAATTTATAGTATAACCAAAGGTAGGAATGATTATCGGAGGAAAGTGACCTGAATTCATAATCCCTACCTTTTTATTTTTTTTAAAATGGCAAGATATACTGGTCCACAAACAAAAATCGCACGTAAATTCGGCGAAGCTATTTTCGGAGATGATAAATCTTTTGAAAAAAGAAGTTACCCTCCTGGGCAACATGGTTTAGCAAAAAAGAGAGCAAAAAAATCTGAGTATGCTGTTCAGTTGATGGAGAAACAAAAAGCAAAATACACATACGGTATCTTAGAAAAACAGTTCCGTAATATCTACAAAAAAGCTGCTGCAGCTCGTGGAGTTACAGGTGAGGTTTTGATTCAGTTATGTGAATCAAGATTAGATAACGTAGTTTATAGAATGGGAATCGCTCCTTCTCGTAGAGCTGCACGTCAAATAGTATCTCACAGACACATCACAGTAAATGGTGAGTTAGTGAATATTCCTTCTTACCAATTAAAGGCTGGTGATAAAGTTGCTGTTCGTGAAAAATCTAAATCTTTAGAAGCAATCGAGCGTTCGTTATCTAATTCTAGTGCTGTTTATGAGTGGATTACATGGAATCCTGAAACTTTAGAAGGTACTTTCGTAAATGTACCACAAAGACTTCAAGTTCCAGAAAACATTAAAGAACAGTTAATCGTAGAGTTGTACAACAAATAATAATTGACATTCAGTCG
>CANQRD010000084.1 GCA_947626185.1 uncultured Flavobacterium sp. | reverse complement strand
CTAACTAACACTACTACTGGTACAAAATATTTTGCTACAGTATCGGCTAATTTTTGAATTGGTGCCCTTGATCGGCTCGCATTATTCACCATCTCAATAATTTGAGCTAGTAAAGTATCTGATCCAACTTTTTCTGCAATCATTACAAAAGAAGAAGTTGCATTTATTGTTCCTGCAACAACTTTATCACCTTTTATTTTATGTACAGGAACTGGCTCTCCAGTTATCATAGATTCATCAATTACCGCTTCTCCTTCCAAGATTGATCCATCAACAGGTATTTTTTCTCCTGGTTTTACTCTTAATAAATTACCTTTTATAATTTGCTCTATTAAGATAGATTCGTCCCCGTTTTCAGTAATTAATGTAGCTTCCGTTGGAGATAAGTTTAGTAATTCTTTTATAGCCGAATTTGTTTTGCTATGTGCTTTTGCTTCCATTACTTGTCCTACCAATACCAAGGTAAGAATAACAGCTACGGATTCAAAATACAGATGAATACCATGTTCTCCTTTAAAATCTTCAGGAAAAATAGAAGGGAAAAATAATGCTACAACGCTAAAAATTAACCCAGCAGCTGAACCTAAACCAATAAGGCTAAACATATTTAAATTCCATGTTTTAAAAGAAACCCATGCTCGTGTAAAAAACATCCAGCATACATAAACAACAGGAATTGTAAATAATAACTGTAAATAATTATTCCATTCCTGAGGAATTATTTTTCCAATTGGATCACCAGGAATCATTCCTCCCATTGCAAGTACAAATACTGGAATGGTAAATAATACTGCTATTCGTAGCTTCTTAACCATATCAATATAAGTAGTATCTTCTGGTTGAATGCTAATTGTTTTAGCTACTAATGACATACCACAGACCGGACAATCACCTGGCTCGTCATATGTTTTATCTCCTTCACATAACATTGGACAATAATAGACTGTTTGCTCTATTTTAGCAGCAGGAATTTGTTCTAAATTCATTCCACAAACCGGACATCCTACATTAGAATCATACACCTTATCCCCTTCACAAAGCATTGGACAAAAATATTTCCCTGCCTTATCTTCCATTCCTTTAGGTAACTCTTGTACAAATAAATCTTCTTCGCTTATTTCCACAGGTGGTAAAAGTGTTTCATTACCAGCAGTATCTATATTTACTTCTTGTAAAATATAATTTCCTTTTTTTAATAATGCTTTTTGGAGTGTAAGCGTATCAATATTATCAGCTAATTGTATTGTTGCCCTTTCAGTTTCTAATGTCACAGTAGCTTCTATACCTTTTATTTCATTTAAGGTATTTTCTACTTTTGTTCGGCAACCATTACAGCTCATACCGCTTACTTTATATATTTTTTTCATTGCTTCTGTTTTTATCTTACAAAATTCGATTATTAATTTAATAGAAATGTTATATAATTTCTACAAATAATTATATCTTTTATAAAGCTACAAACGAAAAGCGCTTGAAAGAAAATCTCTCAAGCGCTTTTTATCTATTTCTAAAAACATTTGTTTAATTAAGCTTGTTCTTCTGTTGGCTGTGCCGGTAGGTCTGCTTTTGTTAAGAACGAAGTAACTTCGCTATCCATTTCACCAATTGTTGTTTGGAATAATTCAAATGCTTCAAATTTATAAATCAATAATGGATCTTTTTGTTCGTGAACAGCAAGCTGTACTGATTGTTTTAATTCATCCATTTTTCTTAAATGTTTTTTCCAAGCTTCATCTAAAATTGCTAGAGTAACACTTTTCTCGAAATCATCAATTAAGCTTCTTCCTTCAGAATTATATGCTTCTTCTAGATTAGTAACAATATTCATTGTTTTAATACCATCTGTAAAAGGAACTACAATACGCTCAAAGCTACCGTTGTTATTTTCGTATACATTTTTAATTACTTTAAAAGCTTCTTGTGCTGTACGCTCACATTTTTCTCTGTAAGAACTAAATGCTTTTTCGTATAACTTGTTAGCCAAAGTAACTATATCATCTTTATTGAAATCGCTTTCTGATACTACATCGTTAATACCGAAATTACGAATCATATCCATATCTAAGTTTCTAAAATCGTTAGTCATTTTATTTGACTCAGCAATACGCTCACATAAATCGTACATCATGTTTGCAATATCCACTTTTAAACGATCGCCGAACAAAGCATGCTTTCTACGCTTATAAACAACCTCACGTTGTGCATTCATTACGTCATCATATTCTAATAAGCGTTTACGAATACCAAAGTTATTTTCTTCTACTTTTTTCTGTGCTCTTTCAATAGATTTAGTCATCATAGAGTGTTGAATTACTTCTCCATCCTCTAAGCCCATCCTATCCATGATTTTAGCTACACGCTCTGAACCGAATAAACGCATCAAGTTATCTTCCAACGAAACGTAGAATTGAGAACTTCCTGGATCTCCTTGACGACCAGCACGACCTCTTAACTGACGGTCTACACGACGAGAATCATGACGTTCTGTACCAATAATTGCTAAACCTCCTCTGTCTTTTACTTCTTGAGAAAGCTTAATATCTGTACCACGACCAGCCATATTGGTTGCGATTGTAACAATTCCTGGTTTTCCAGCTTCTTCTACAATTTGCGCTTCTTGTTTATGTAATTTGGCGTTTAATACGTTGTGTTGAATACCTCGCATTTTTAAGGATCTACTCAACAACTCAGAAATCTCAACAGAAGTTGTACCAATTAATACTGGACGTCCTTCTTGTGATAACTCTACTACATCGTCAATTACCGCCTTATATTTTTCACGTACTGAACGATAAATTTTATCTTCTTTGTCTTTACGAGCAATTCCTCTGTTTGTTGGAATTTCCACTACGTCTAATTTGTAAATTTCTAAGAACTCACCTGCTTCTGTAATTGCCGTACCTGTCATACCCCCTAGTTTTTTATACATACGGAAGTAGTTTTGTAAAGTAATTGTTGCAAAAGTTTGTGTAGCAGCTTCAATCTTTACGTTTTCTTTCGCTTCGATTGCTTGGTGTAAACCATCTGAGTAACGACGACCATCCATGATACGTCCCGTCTGCTCATCAACAATCATAATCTTGTTATCCATTATTACATATTCTGTGTCTTTTTCAAACAAAGTATATGCTTTTAATAACTGATTTAATGTGTGAATACGCTCGCTCTTTACACCAAAATCTTGAAAAAGTTTTTCTTTTTCAAGCGCCTCTTCTTCTTTACTTAATTTTTTATCTTCAATCTTAGCAATTTCAGTTCCAATATCTGGCAGCACAAAAAAATGACTATCTGTATCTTGCGAAAGTGCTTTAATACCATTATCTGTTAACTGAACTTGGTTGTTTTTTTCCTCAATTACAAAATATAATGCTTCGTCCACCTTATGCATTTCTCTATTGTTGTCTTGCATATAGTGATTTTCAGTTTTCTGAAGTAATTGTCTTACTCCTTCTTCACTTAAAAACTTAATTAAAGCTTTATTTTTTGGTAAACTTCTATAAGCTCTCAATAATAAAAATCCTGCTTCTTTTGTATTACCTTCTTTCATTAATTTTTTAGCTTCTGCTAAAAATCCGTTAGCTAATTTTCTTTGCATTTCTACAAGATTAGCTACCTGAGGCTTTAATTCGTTAAACTCATGACGATCTCCTTGTGGAACTGGTCCGGAAATAATTAATGGTGTTCTAGCATCGTCAATTAATACTGAATCCACCTCATCGACAATTGCATAATTGTGTTTCCTTTGTACCAGTTCTTCTGGCGTATGCGCCATATTATCTCTTAAATAATCGAAGCCAAATTCATTATTTGTACCATAAGTAATATCTGCTGCGTAAGCTGCTCTTCTTCCTTCTGAGTTTGGCTGATGATTATCAATACAGTCAACTGTCATTCCATGAAACTCAAACAATGGTGCTTTCCACTGGCTATCACGTTTTGCTAAGTAATCGTTTACTGTAACTAAATGCACTCCGTTTCCTGTTAATGCGTTTAAGTACAAAGGCAAAGTAGCTACTAATGTTTTTCCTTCCCCTGTATGCATCTCCGCAATTTTCCCTTGGTGTAGCACAGTACCACCTATTAACTGTACGTCATAGTGAACCATATCCCAAGTAACTTCTTTACCTGCTGCTGACCATTTATTTGCCCAATGTGCTTTTCCGTCAACAATAGTTACGTAAGGTTTTGTTTGTGCAAACTCAATATCTTTTTCTGTAGCTGTAACAATAACAGTTTCGTTTTCTTTAAAACGTCTTGCTGTTTCTTTTACCACTGCAAAAGCTTCTGGCAAAATATCCATCAATACTTTTTCTGTATTATCGTATGCTTCTTTTTCTAAGCTATCAATATTAGCATAAATCGCTTCTCTTTTATCGATATCTTGTGTTTTTTCAATTTCTTCTTTATAAGAAGCTATTTTAGCATCTTGATTTGATCTAGATTGTTGTATCTTTTCTTTAAAAAAGATAGTTTTTGCACGAAGTTCATCATTTGACAAAGCAGCCAATGAAGGTTCAAAGGTTTTAATTTTTTCAATTATAGGTTTGATTGCTTTGATATCTCTTTCCGATTTATCTCCCACAAAAACCTTTAATATTGAATTGATAATACTCATATTTTGGTAGTTTTAACTTTCTAATTTTGAAAACAAAAAAAGCCTTTACAAAGGCTTTTTTTATATATTAATATTCATCCTCATTCCAAAGATAATCTTCGTCAGTTGGATAATCTGGCCAAATTTCTTCCATTGATTCATAGATTTCTCCTTCATCTTCGATAGACTGCAAATTTTCTACTACTTCAAGGGGCGCCCCTGTACGAATAGCGTAATCAATCAATTCATCCTTAGTAGCAGGCCACGGAGCATCACTTAAATACGATGCCAATTCTAATGTCCAATACATCTCTAATCTTTTAAAATTTTAATGCAAAAATATATTTTTTTATGATATAAGCAAGTTTTTTTAGCAATATTTCCTTTAACAAAATAAATAATATTACTAATACTTCTTAGCTAAATAAATTACCCTAATTTTTCAGGAATCCATTTAACTTCTTCTGCTTGTAAATCGAAAGTCAACTTCCGTGCCAATACAAAAAGATAGTCAGAAAGTCGGTTTAAATATTTCAACACCCCTTCATCTACTGCTTCTGTTTCATTTAACTGTACTGACAAACGCTCTGCACGTCTGCAAACACATCTTGCAATATGACAATATGACACAGTTGTATGTCCGCCTGGTAATACGAAATGTGTCATAGGTGGCAAGCTGTCTTCCATTCTGTCTATTTCATTTTCTAACAATTCAATATCTCCTTCTTTTATTTTTGGAATATTCAAACGTTCTTTACCATTTTTTAAAATAGCTTTTTCTGGATCTGTTGCTAGAATTGCTCCGGCTGTAAATAAATCGTGTTGAATTTTGATTAAAATCTCTTTGTAAAGATTACTGATATCTTGATCACGAATTAAACCAATATATGAATTTAACTCATCTATTGTTCCATAACTTTCGATTCTAATATGATGTTTAGGTACTCTTGTGCCACCAAACAATGCAGTTGTACCCTTATCTCCTGTTTTTGTATATACTTTCATTACTACTTTTTTAGATTGAATAATTACAGATTACTCAGCTAGCAAATTAAGAGATTTTAATCGATAAGTAAAATGAATTATTTTATTCTTTTATCACTTTCGATTATTCCATCGCGCAAACGAATAATTCTATGTGCATGTTCTGCAATATCTTCTTCGTGCGTAACTAATATTACCGTATTTCCGTTGCTATGAATTTCATCAAATAACACCATAATTTCGATAGAAGTTTTGGTGTCTAAATTACCCGTAGGTTCATCTGCCAAAATAATAGACGGATTATTTACCAAAGCGCGCGCTACGGCAACACGTTGTCTTTGTCCACCTGACAATTGATTGGGGTGATGATCCATACGATCTCCTAAACCAACTAAATTCAAAACTTCTGAAGCACGTTCGTTTCGTTCGTGCTTTGGTTTACCAGCATAAACCATTGGTAATGCCACATTATCTAATGCAGTTGTGCGAGGCATTAAATTAAAAGTTTGAAAAACAAATCCGATATCTTTATTTCTAATTTCTGCCAACTGATCGTCATCTAATTTACTCACATCTTTATGATTCAAGCTGTAATAGCCAGATGTTGGCGTATCTAAACACCCAAGAATATTCATTAAAGTTGATTTTCCAGAGCCAGATGGTCCCATTAAAGCAACATAATCTCCTTTTTCAATCTGAAGATCTATTCCTTTGAGAACTTTTAATGTTTCAGATCCCATTTTGAAATCACGGGTAATATCTTTTATGTCAATTATCAATTCTTTTTGCATAGCCTGACTGTTTATTTAATAAGTCTATTAAAATACTTTTTTGTTACACTCTTATCAAACGCAATATTTTATCTTGCTGTAATCGAAGGTTAAAATTTTGTTTTAATTGTTCCTTTCTTTTAAAAGCTACTCCAAAATAATAAAAATCTAAGGTTACTGTTATCTCAGGTAATGCCGTAATTTTTTGCCAATAATCTTCAATGAAATCTTGCTTACTTCTTCTGTCTAAAACAAAAACAGAATCATTGTGCATTGCTTCTATTATTTTTTTAAAACTTGGAAGGTAATTTTTAGTATTCCCTAAAACAATAAAATCGGCAGTTTTGATTTTACTTTCATCAAATTCAATTATTTCTTGTATATAAACATTTTCTTTTGCTAAATCAAATCCAAAAAACATAATTTGTTTAGGTTGAAAATAGGAAATCATACGATATAAAAATTGATTTTTTCTGGAAATTTCACTCCATTTTGAATGAGATGAATAAATACCTTTTGTAAGTAAATTAAATACAAAAGGAGAATGTACACCGTGTTCATTTGAGGCTTTTAACCAAAATTTGAAATAATCAAAATTCATCTTTCTACAGATTTTTTTCTTTTGTACAAAAATACAGTGTTTATTACAACCAAGGTTTATAAAAAACAAAAAACATTCAGCTATAAAAACCTAAAAATAAACGCCTTATAAAATTCAAACAAAAAAAGATCATTTTTTTGACAATTGCAGTTTGGTTTTACAGAATATCGTTATATATTTGCACTCGCAATAAGCAATTAGGCGATGTGGCGCAACTGAATAGCGCATCTGATTACGGCTCAGAAGGTTACAGGTTTGAATCCTGTCATCGTCACAAAAAAGAAAACCTTATACAAATGTATAAGGTTTTTTTATGCAATAAAGCCAAATTATATATATTTTTTTATATTATTATATAAAATTAAAAAGTAATTCGTATGTTTGTCGTGCAATAGTCGTGCAAGATTTACCACTCTTGACTATTACAACAATTACAATGTCAAACAAAAACCCTATTACAATGGCTACAATTAAGTTTCTACTTAGAGGGAAGTCTAATCCTTCGGTTTTGTACTTAAGATTCTTACATACAAAACAAATAGATATTTTCTACAGAACACAAATTCTTATTGATCCTGCTCATTGGGATGCTAAAAAGGAACAGATAAAAAATATTAGCGCTGTTAAAAACAGAAATGAGTTAAATATAAAACTTAACGAACTTCAAGTTCACATTCTAACAGAATTCAATAATTCATACATACAAGGTGAAATAATTGATAAAGCCTGGATTGCTAGTAAAGTAAATGAATTCTTTAATCGTCCAACTTCAGAGAATAATTTTCAAATAAAAAAAGAAGAAGTTTATTTAACTTCTTTCGCTACGTGGTGGATTGAAAACAAAGCTACAAAACACAAAGTAGCTGCCGATAAATATATGAACGATAAGTCTATTAGTCATTATAGTAGATTAAGAGATTTATTAATTGAGTTCGAAGGTAATAACAAAATCAAGTTAACAGATATTGACAATAAAGTATTAGACAATTTTAGTAGCTATCTTTCAAATGATAGAGGATTTTCTGAAACAACAGTACACAGACACGTTTCTCGCGCTAAATTCTTTTGCGAAAGAGCTGAAAAGATGAATTTAAAAGTCAATAAAGGTTATAGAGAAATAGTATATATCAAAAAAACAGAAACACCATATAAAGCACCATATCTAAATACAGATGAAATAAACAAGATTTATAATCTTAAAATAAATGACAAGAAAAAAGATGCTATTAGAGATAATTTTATAATTGGCTTATGGACCGGGATGCGTGTATCAGATTTCTTAACTAGATTATCAATGGACGATATTCAAGGAGATTTTATAAATATCAAGACTTTCAAGACCAATCATAGCGTAACAATACCATTACATCCACAAATCAAAGAAATACTTAAAAAATGGAATGGACTACCTCCAAAAACCTTTGAACAAGAATTTAATAGAGAAATTAAAAGTATTTGTAAATTAGCTAATATTACAAATATGATAACAGGTGGTAAGATAAAAACTAAAGTTGATAATTCAACAGGAGAAGATACCGTTCGAAAAGAAGTTGGAGAATATCCTAAATACAAATTAGTATCTTCTCATATTTGCAGAAGATCTTTTGCAACAAATCACATTGGGAAATTACCAAACAAAGTAATAATGGATGTTTGTGGCTGGAAGTCGGAAAAACAAATGTTAGAATATAACAAACAGACAAATTTAGAAAGCGCTAAAATATTAGCAGAGTTCTGGAAACAACAAAATATATAATTATGTCAGACAAAAAAATAATTGAAAACCCAGCAGAAAGAATTAAAATGCTTGCTGATGAATTAAGAGTTCCCGTAAGTCATTTAGGAGCAAAATTAGGACATAACAATAACGCTACTGTAAATTCTATTATTTACGGAAAAACAGCAACCATAACTAACGCATTTGCAGATAACGCAATTGAACACATACCCGAAATAAATTATCTTTTTTTATTAAAAGGCGAATTACCTATTTTAAACAATAACGACACAACTACTCAACTGCAACAAAATATGCT
>CANQRD010000083.1 GCA_947626185.1 uncultured Flavobacterium sp. | reverse complement strand
GATTTATTTGTTCCTTTTGCTGAGCAAGCTCGTCCAATGAAAGAAGGAAATTGGTATTTGATTTATATGAGTTTAGATGAAAAAACGAACCGATTGGTAGGTTCGAGTCGTTTAAATCAGTTCTTATCCAATGATAATATTACTGTAGAAGTTGGAGAAGAGGTGGAGCTTGTGGTTTCGCATATTACAGATTTAGGTATAAATGTAATTATCAATGAAAAACACAAAGGTTTAATCTATAAAAACGAAATTTTTGAAGAATTACGTACTGGCGATAGAATTATTGGATATATTAAATCAATACGCCCAGATGGAAAAATAGATGTAAGCCGTCAAAAAGTAGGAGTAGAGGCAATTGGTGATGGTGCAGTACTAATATTGCAAGCTTTGGAAGAAAATAATGGCTTTTTAGGATTGTCTGACAATAGTCATCCAGAGGATATAAAAACGGTTTTGAATATGAGTAAAAAAGCATTTAAGAAATCGATAGGAAGTTTGTATAAAGAAAAGAAAATTCTAATTAAAGAAAACGGAATTTATTTAGCATAAAAAAAGAGCTGTTTTTTGCTATTATAGTAGTACTCCAACATCAACGTCAAGGCTTTTTTTAGTGAAATTTTTGTTTTAAAATCTACCAATGTTTTGACTGGACTTGTTAACTTAACCTGGACAGATAGTTAAGCATAAAAACTTATCTTTGACTTATGAAAAGAATTAGAAATGCCTACGATGTTGCTTTTAAGTAGTAAGCCGTTGAACTAGCTAAGGAAAGAAATACCAAAACAGAATTAGCCCGTGAACTTGGAATACAAACTACATTATTTAAATGGTGTAAAGAGGCTCAAGAGTTTGTAGACAGTAGTTTTCCTTGTAAATCTTCAGCAAAAAGTGGACATTTAAGGACTAAAAATTAAGATAGTGTTTCCTAAAAAAAATGTAACTTTAAATTATGGAAACATCTGGAAGATCGGATAAAATACTAAATAAAGAGCTATTATTAAACAAAAAACAATTACCAAAAGAAGGTAATTGTACAATCAAGAAAAAACACTAATTTTATAAATCAAACACTGTCTAAATACCATCTTTTAAAATGATTAGTGAAAAAGTGTAGATGTAAAGAGAGTTAATCATTTTATTAGAAAAATATATAAGTGTGTTATAGTATGTGTTGGTTTTTTAAATAATAAGTTTGAAAATTAAAGTGTGATTAAAAGTAAAAAAGAGAACCATTTAGGTTCTCTTTTTTACTTTATATGCAGAGTTTTTTTAGTTTTTAGTTTTTAGTTTTTAGTTTTTTCTAATCCAGTAAGTTTTAACAAAACTGAATTAAATGGAATGTTCAATTGTTTTTTAATTACAAAAGTTATAATAATTAATTTTACAATTAATTAAATAGTTGATATTTAGTAGTTTACTAATGTGTTGTTTTATATTACTTAGTTATTTTTTATTTGTTTTATTTTAGATACAATTAACATATAATTGTTGTTTTAATGTTAATTATATTGATTAATTATTATAAAAACGCTTATTGTCATATTTGTTGAATGTTTTTATTTTGTTATGAAATGTTAATTATATTGATTACGTTGTTTTTTTTCTGTTTATATTGTACTAATATCTTTTTTTTAATAATATTGCTTGTGTATATATATTTTTAAATAAATAAGAAAGTGAAAAAGATAAATTAAATAAGGGTTTTTGTGATAAAAAAAATGGTAATTGTTAATATTATTTGTTAAATTGTAATCATATTACATAGTAGATAAGAGTATAATTAAACATATAAAATAACAATATTGAACCCTTTAATATATCACGTTATGAAAAACTGTTTTAAGAGCATCTTTTTAATCTTATTAATCGGATTAGGTGCATTAGTTGTTATGAGTTGTAGTAGTGAAAATGAAAGTAGAAATGAAAGTACTAAAAAAGAAAGTTCATTTAACAAAGCAATTTTAGAAAAGAAATGGGTAGTAACTCATTTTAATTTTAAAGACAATGTAAATTCATCGTCAAAGTTTAAGTATCAAATTGCTAACATTCACATTGAACTCAGTAAAAATATTTTTAATGCATCGGATCATTATTCTTTGTATACAGATAAAGGAAACTGGACGTTAGATACAAATGTTATTACAATGAATAGCAATAACGAGAATAGTATTTACAAATTTAAAATAGTTGAATTAAAAGAAAATTATTTAATAGTTGATGTACTTAATCATAAAGAATTAGAACAAATAGAATTAGTGCCTTTCAATTAAAAGGGCTGTAAATAAAAGACTTGCTTCCCCTGGTAAGTCTTTTTTATTTATACATTTATTCTATTAAAACTAACTTTTATGCTAAAGCAAATTCTATATTTTTTTTGGATTACTTTATTTACATTATCGGTGAAAGCTCAAGATCAAGCAAAGCAAGATAATGTAGTAAATATCTTCGTTAAAGGTTATAATACAAGTGAATACGATGAATTTTACGACTATTTTTCATCATCTCTTCAAAACAAAATTACTTTAAATACTTTAGATTATTTTTTGACCGAAATGAAGGAAAACTTAGGCAATATTATTCAAATTGAATTTTACGGTCTAAATGACGATGGTTCTAGTTTATTTAAAACTGAGTTTGAACAACAAACCGTTTTAGTTAATTTTTCTTTTGATGAACAAGATAATGTTCTTGGTTTTCGTATTTTAGACTATACTGATGAGAATGCAATTAGAGAAAAGCTCTCTAGCTTAAGCATTGAAAATATTATTTATGCTGCAAGCGAAAGTTTAAAACCAAAGCAGCAGTTGGCTATTGCTATAATAAAGAATGGACAAACTAATTATTTTGGATTAGAAAATAAAAGTGGAAAAATTAAGAATATTGACAACAAGAATAATTTTTTTAAAATAGGAACTTTTACATCTATTTTTACGAATAATTTATTGGCTCAGGCTGTAGTAGAAAAAAAAGTTGAACTTTCAGAGAATATTAATCGATTTTATCCAAAACCCTTTAAAGATGGTTTAAAAATATCATTTTCTAGTTTAGCAAGTGGTAAAAACGAGTTGTCTTTTTTTCCGCCAGAATATCTTTTAAGTGAAGTTATTTCGGGAAAAAGAAAGAAAAAGATCACTTTTGGAAATCCTTTAATTGCTCAATATTTAGAAAACGACGTGATTTTAGATACATTAGATAAAAAAAGCAACTTTTCTATTCTTGGAACAAGTATTTTAGGGGATGCTTTGGTTAGAGTTAATAATAAATCTTATACACAATTATTTAAATATGATATTGTTGATCGCTATCAGCTAAAAAATACCAGTTTATTTAAAACAAAAAAAATGAAATTGATAGAGCCAGCAATAAAAACTACTAATAATTTGTTTACTGAATCTAATAAAATTGATTTCTTTTTTCCTTCAACTCAGGCTATTTCAACTGTTTCGGATATTGGAAAATATCTTCAATATTACTTCGATGATAATTTTCTAGAATTAAAAATTATGGAAAAACCTTTAGCTATGCTTTCATCTGATGATTGGGTAAGTTTAGGCTGGAGGATTAATTTTTTTCAAACACAAGAATCAATTTATTTTCATAGAGGATTAGATGTTTCTTACTCAAGCTTCGTTAGTTTTAGTCCAGATAGAAAAGAAGCAATTGTTATTATGATTAATGATGCTGAAAATTCAAGTATCAATTTAATTGAAGATTTAAGTTATGAACTTTGGTCAAAATTAGTGTTTGATACAGCTAACTAAATAAAAAGAGCAATTCGCATTTTCTTACAAAGTAATATAAAGATTCACAAGTACATTAGTGCCTATAAAAATTAATTTGTTAAATCTAAATGTGTTATGGTTGTACAATTTTATTCAGAATATCAATTTCATTTGTTGAAAAAAATGTACGATATTGTAGAAAGTGATATTAGGGCTGAATAGAAAGTTTATAAAGAACTGTTAGTAACTCTCGAAAGAAGTAGTGGAGATTGGTTTATTTATAATGAATTTATTCAATTTCTAGCAAGAATGACAGTAAATTACAGTCGATAAATTATTTTATAATTCTCAATAAAAGAGGAATAGTAGTTCTTAGAGTGGAAGATGGAGATATAGAAGTACTTAATAACATTTATTACAAAAAAGGGCAGAATGAACTAGTGAAAATTAAAAAACCTTTTTTTATTGCTGATAAACAAAAATATTTGATTAAATAGCTTTTGGTCTTTACTAAATAGATTTGATACTTTAGTTTATAGCTGGATGGTGTTTAATCTCGTAAATTTTATTTTTAAAGTACTGAAAAAGTTTTAGAAAACGAAAAAGTAAAGAAGATTTTATTGTATTTTACATATAAAATCTAATTTTAAGTAAATAATTTTAAACTATTCAAGATGTTATTTCAAAAAATTACAGTTGCAGGTAGCGGTGTTTTAGGGTATCAGATCGCTTTTCATATTGCGTTTAAAGGATTTAAAGTTATAGTTTATGATATTAATGATGATATTTTAGACAAAGCCAAAGCAAAATTTCAATTTCTGAGTGAAGCTTATAAAAGAGATCTTAAAGCAACAGATGAGCAGATCAAAAACACTTTCAGTAATTTAAGTTATAACAGTAATTTAGCAGAAGCTATAAAAGATGCTGATTTGTTGATTGAAGCAATACCTGAGAGTATTAAAATTAAAGTTAGTTTCTATAATGAATTGGCAAAAGTAGCGCCTGATAAAACAGTTTTTGCTACTAATTCGTCTACTTTATTACCGAGTGAACTAGCAGAATCTACAAAAAGACCTCATCAATTTTTAGCTTTGCATTTTGCCAATGAAATTTGGATTCATAATACGGCAGAGATTATGGGACATCCTGGAACAGATACTAAAATTTTTGATAAAGTTGTAGTGTTCGCTAAAGAAATAGGAATGATTGCTTTGCCTGTTCATAAAGAACAGCGTGGATATATATTGAATTCACTGCTTGTCCCTTTTTTAGATGCTGCAACAAACCTTTGGATCAACGGTATAGCAGAACCTCAGATCATAGATAAAACATGGATGGTTGCTACTGGAGCTCCAATGGGACCTTTTGGAATACTAGATCTTGTTGGTATAACAACAGTTTATAATATTAATAAACTTGCCGCAGATGCAACAAAAGATCCTATTAAAATTAATATTATCAATAAACTGAAATCTGATTTTATAGATAAAAATAAATTAGGACAAAGTACGGGAGAGGGGTTTTATACTTATCCAACCCCAGCATATTTAAAAGACGATTTCTTGGAATAAAAGAAGCCTCTATATAGAGGCTTCTTTTTATTTACTTTTTTCAAAAATCATTATTACAGTACCATCGTGAATCATCAATAATTTGTTTCCTTCGATTTTATAGTCTGTTACCATACCTAAACCTCTCATAAAACTTCTATCATCCACACCATCACAAAACATCATTGTTGTAGCCATTTTTTCAGCACCAATTTTCAACGATTTATTGTCTCTAACTTCTAATGGACCATTGTAGCTATTGCAACCATTATTTCCAAATACTTTTTGTTCTGTTATATCAAAATTAATAGTCGGTAATTTATTAGGAAATAATTCTGAAATCTTTTTTTCTTCCGTTCCAGAAACTACAATACTCTCTAATGTCCAACCACCTTCTAATTTATTGTAATTCATCGTTTCTACATGAGTTTCTTTAGTTGAACTTTTTATTGTTTTACAGCTAAAAGACAATATACCTATTGCAACTATAGCTAATAAAATTTTATTTTTCATATTTTTTATTTTAATTCAAAAATACATTAAAAAATAATAATTTAGAGGATTTTAATTTATAAAAATGATTTTTAACTATTTATTAGAAGTTTTTATTGTTTACTGCTTGATTAATTTCTTCTCTAATTTTTTGAATTCTATTTGCTAAATCCTCGCTTATATTAGCGCTTTTATCTTTTACTGATTTAAATTTTATACCTACAGCTATACTAAAAATTCCAAACATAATTAAAGCAAAGGCGGTCCAATAAACAACTGTAAAAGCACCAAACTCTACATTAGATATCATGAAAATTGAAAATAGTATACCTAAAATACACATAAACATTAATGATCCAGATCCATTATTTAGGCCATAATGTTTTAAATCCATAGCGATGCTCATGCCACGAATTGATTTAAAAAGTAAAATAATTCCAACATAAATAGGTAGTACTTCTAATGTTACTGCTGGATTAGAAATTAAGATTAGTCCTAGAATAAAATCAATTATTCCAGAAAAAAATAACCATCCCCAATTTTGCATTCCTTCTTTGTTAGATATAGCAAATGACATTTCTGCAATTCCAGAAAAGATAAATAACCAACTGAATATTAATGCCAAAGAAAGGTAAGAGGCAATTGGAGTAAGCATTACATAAATTCCTAGAACTGTAAAAAGTACCCCAATAATTATTGGTATATACCAATGATTAATACGATTTTGAATTGTTTGTAATAAAGAGTTTTTCATGATTTATTATTTTATTTTAAAAATATATTTATGTTTCCGAAAAAGAGGGATAATATTTTAACTCACTATAATTATAAATCATAGTTTGAATTTATAAGTTGTTGCTTCATATATTTTATATTACATACTTGATGTCTTGTTATCTTCGTGAAAAGCAATAAACGGTACGTTTGTATGATATGATAATTTCTTTGTCAAACTTGCATTTAATAATCTCTGCCAAAAATTTCTATTTCTTTTCACTGAAACTAATACATCAATATTCTCTCTATCTATAAAATCAAATAGTTCATCTTCAACATTATTACCTTCAACAATAATAAATTGTACATTATTATCACGATAGTTATTTGTCCAAATTGTAAGCATTTGATTATCCATTGCATCTGGATTTTCTGCTACGTGAATACATTTTATTTTTGCACCAAAACCTTTTGCAATAATAATTAATTGATCTAATACTTTTTTATCATTGATATTAAACAAAGTAGAAAAGCCAATTGTTTTAATCCCTGTAAAAACAGCATTGTGAGGAATACTAAGCACAGGAATTTTTAATGAACTAATGGCATTTGCTGTATTAGAGCCTATAATTTTTTGCTCCCAACCCGAATTACCATTTGTTCCCATAACCACGAAATCTATCGACTCTTTATCTACCACATTTTTTAAAATAGTACTTAGAAAACCTTCTTCTAAGATGAATTGCATAGGTACGTGATCTAGATTGTTTTTTTGAGCAATATCTCGAATAAAGGGAACCTGATCTTTAAAATTCTCAAAGTTACTTAGTTCTATTGATTCATAAACTTCTTGAACCATAACTGGATTTGCTGTTGCAGAAATAACAGGCATTTCATATGCGTGTAAAACAACAAGTGTAGCGTTTTGATTTTCAGCCATTTTTAATGCATATATCAAGGCATTATTAGCAGTTTCTGAAAAATCAGTTGGGAATAATATTTTTTTCATAATGATTAATAGTTTGTTTTAAAGTTACAAAAGCATTTTCAATATGCGAAATTTATTTTAATTTTTCATTGAAGAATACTCTACTTTTCTAAAAGTAAAAAAGCACCTTAAAAATAGTATCTTTGTTGCTTATTAAAAGGGTTAAACTATGATATTACAAGAAACAATCGTAGCATTAGCAACTCCTTCAGGTGCAGGAGCAATTGCTATTATAAGAGTATCTGGAAAGGAAGCTATTTCCTTAGTGAATTCAATCTTTAAATCAATTAAAAATAAAGATTTAACCCAGCAAAAAACGCATACTTTACATTTGGGACATATTGTAGATGGAGAACGAGTTTTAGATCAAGTTTTGGTTTCTATCTTCAAAGATCCTCATTCATATACAGGAGAAAATACAGTAGAAATCTCTTGTCACGGATCAACTTTTATTCAACAGCAAATCATTCAACTTTGTTTGAGAAAAGGAGCTAAAATGGCTCAGCCTGGCGAATTTACAATGAGGGCTTTTTTGAATGGAAAATTAGATTTATCTCAAGCAGAGGCTGTTGCCGATTTAATTGCTTCTGATAATGAGGCTAGCCACCAAATTGCTATGCAGCAAATGCGTGGAGGATTTTCCAATGAAATTTCATTATTGAGAGAGCAATTATTGAATTTTGCTTCTTTGATTGAGTTAGAGTTAGATTTTTCTGAAGAAGATGTTGAATTTGCTGATCGATCTCAGTTTAAAGATTTGGTTAATAGAATTGAATTTGTTTTAAAACGATTGATTGATTCATTTGCGGTAGGAAACGTGATTAAAAATGGAATTCCAGTAGCTATAGTGGGGGAGCCGAACGTTGGGAAATCGACTTTATTAAATGCATTATTAAATGAAGAAAGAGCCATCGTTTCTGATATTGCTGGAACAACTAGAGACACAATTGAAGATGAGTTAGTTATAGATGGAATAGGTTTTCGATTTATAGATACAGCTGGAATTCGTGAAACGAAGGATGTTGTTGAAAGTATTGGAATTCAGAAAACTTTTGAAAAAATAGAATCCTCACAAGTAGTTATTTATTTGATTGATGGTGCTAAATTAAATGACAGTTCATTAGAAGAAATAAAAGTTGAATTAGAAAAATTAAAAAATAAATATCCACAAAAACCTTTATTAGTAGTTTGTAATAAAAAAGATTTATTGAGCGAAGTTCAAATAAAACTTTATAAAGAAAATATTATTAACTTAATGTTGATGTCGGCCAAAGAAAATAATGGTGTAGAAGAACTTAAACAAGCATTGTTAGGTTTTGTAAATACAGGGACATTGCGAAATAATGAAACGATTGTAACTAATACTAGGCATTATGATTCTTTATTAAAAGCTTTAGAAGAAATTGAGAAAGTAAAATGGGGTCTTCAAACAAATTTATCTGCAGATTTAATGGCAATTGATATTCGTCAGGCATTGTATTATTTTGGAGAAATTACAGGACAAGTTACTAATGATGAATTGCTGGGGAATATTTTCGCTAATTTTTGTATCGG
>CANQRD010000082.1 GCA_947626185.1 uncultured Flavobacterium sp. | reverse complement strand
CCTCTTTTATCTGTCAATACTTTAATTTCATCTCTTAATTTGGCTGCTAATACAAAATTTAAATCCATTGCCGCTTGTTCCATTTCTTTTCTTTTACTATTAATCAATTTTTGCATTTGATCTTTATTTAAATACATTTCTGTTGGCTCAGCAACATTAATTAAATTATTTTCAACCACCTCGTCAAACGATGGTTTGACTAAATCATTAATAATTTTTTTATTCAATCCTTTAGGAGTAATGCCGTGTTGTTTGTTATATTCAATTTGCTTACTTCTTCTGTAATTCGTTTCCTCAATGGTTTTCTCCATACTTTTAGTCATTTTATCTGCATACATTATTGCTTTTCCATTTACGTTTCTTGCAGCTCTACCGACTGTTTGAGTTAATGAACGATGACTTCTTAAAAAACCTTCTTTGTCAGCATCTAAAATAGCTACTAAAGAAACTTCGGGTAAATCTAACCCTTCTCTTAAAAGGTTTACTCCTATTAATACATCAAAAAGTCCTTTTCTTAAATCTTGCATTATTTCTACTCGTTCGATTGTATCAATATCTGAATGAACATAACGGCAACGAATTCCCATTTTATCAAAGTATTTAGCCAATTCCTCTGCCATACGCTTAGTAAGTGTTGTAACCAAAATACGCTCGTCCAATTCTACGCGTTGATGAATTTCCTCAATTAAATCATCTATTTGATTTTCTGTTGGACGAACTTCTATTATAGGATCTAATAAACCAGTTGGACGAATTAATTGCTCTACAACAATACCTTCACTTTTTTGTAATTCATAATCAGCAGGTGTTGCAGATACATATATTACTTGGCGTTGCATTTGTTCAAATTCTTCAAATTTTAAGGGTCTATTATCCATAGCAGCTGGTAAGCGAAATCCATATTCAACTAAATTTTCTTTTCTAGAACGGTCTCCACCATACATTGCATGAACCTGTGAAATAGTAACGTGACTTTCATCAACTACCATTAGATAATCATCAGGAAAATAATCTAATAAACAGAAAGGTCTTGTACCTGCAGCACGGCCATCTAAATATCTAGAATAATTTTCTATTCCAGAACAATAGCCTAATTCTTTAATCATTTCAAGATCAAAATTTGTTCTTTCTTCTAATCGTTTTGCCTCTAAATGTTTGCCTATTTCTTTAAAGTAATCTACTTGTTTTTGTAAATCTTGCTGAATCTCCCAAATTGCATTATGCAATACGTCAGGAGAAGTAACAAACATATTGGCTGGATAAATAGTCAGCCTTGTAAATTTTTCAATTACTTGAGAATTAGAAGCATCAAATACTTCAATATCTTCAACTTCATCGCCAAAGAAATGAATTCGATATGGATGATCTGCATAACTAGGAAAAACCTCAATTGTATCGCCTTTTATTCTAAAATAACCCGGAGTAAAATCAGCTTCAGTTCTAGCGTACAAACTTTGAACTAGTCGTTTCAATAATTCGGTTCTACTAATTACCTGATCTAGCTCTAAAGAAATGACATTTTTTTGAAATTCAACAGGGTTGCCAATTCCATATAAACAAGAAACAGAAGCTACAACCAGCACATCTCTTCGGCCAGATAGTAGAGTAGAGGTAGTACTTAAACGAAGTTTTTCTAATTCATCATTAATTGATAAATCCTTTTCTATATATTGACCTGTAACAGGAATAAAAGCCTCAGGTTGATAATAATCGTAGTAAGAAACAAAATATTCTACCGCATTATTAGGAAAAAAACTTTTAAATTCTGAATATAATTGTGCTGCTAAAGTTTTATTATGCGCCAAAACCAAGGTAGGGCGTTGTATCTCTTTAATAACATTGGCTACTGTAAATGTTTTACCTGAACCAGTAACACCTACAAGTGTTTGATATTTAACATTTTCTTTAATACCATAAGCTAATTCTTTGATAGCTTGTGGTTGATCACCAGTTGGTTTATAGTCAGATTTCAAGGTGAATTTCATAAGTGATAGTTATGCTACAAATTTAGTTAATTATTTAAACAAGAAAGCACAAGCTTAATTGCTTGTGCTTTCTTTATCTATAAAATAAGAATTTAATTATTTTACTGTAAAAGTAACTTTTCTAGCTAAGTTACGAGCTTTAGACGAATCGATTCCATTTCCTTTTGAAGAAACTCTATCTGCAGAAACACCAGCTTTAACTAAAATATCTTTTACTGCATTTGCACGTCTTGTTGATAATTTTTGATTATAGTCTTTATTTCCAACAGAATCAGCATATCCATTAACTTCAACAGTTGCAGAAGGATTATTTTTTAAATAAGAAGTAATAAAATTAATTCCTTCAACGGTTGTAGGTTCAACTTTATCAAATCCAAAGTTTACAGCTACATAACCATTGTTAATCATGTCTTTAATAACTGAATCATTTGAAGTTGCTTTGTCCATTGATCCGTAAGTTTCAGTAATATAAACTTCAATGTTGTCAGCAATACCATTATTGTTTTTATCAATGCTTCTTCCTTTTACGTCAACTAAAGCACCTTCAGGAGTATTTACTTCTAAATCTAAATAATCTGGAATTCCGTCACCGTCAGAATCAACTAACATTGCTTCAATTTCATCTAATTTAGTATTTAAACCAGCAATTTTTTCGGTAACTGCAGAAGTTTCAGAATACCAATCAGCATGTTGTTTATGCTTACCTAAGTAGATAGAAAGCCCTAGTGTTGCATTATACATTGTTCCTCTAAAAGTACCGTCATATGCTACATTACTTGTACCGTCGAAGGTTTTATCCTGCTCTATGTTTTGAATTACAGTGAAATCAGCATTTAAAGCTACTCTAGGAAATAATTTCACTTGAGCTGTTAAACCAGCCATAATGTGCCCTAAATTATCGTTACCAGAAAAACTATTGCTTTTTAACCAAGAATATCCTCCACCAGCATGAGCTTGTAAACCAATTGTATTAGTCCAATTTTCAAACTCCAGAATTCTACCTAAGTTAACAACTCCTTCTAAGCTTGTTCTATAATATTCACTTTTAACGTTAGCATTATTAGTCCATTTACTTAAATCATCATAACCAAAAGAAGCCTTAACACCAAATTTATTATTAATGCTATATCTAACTCCTCCGTCTAAATGTAAATTCTCTAATGTCTCAGCAGCAAATCCTGGTGATAACCCTTTGGAAGGTTTTGCAAATCCAGCATTTAAATCGATTGACCATTTGTTGTATGGCTTCTCTTGAGCATTTACAGCACCTAAGCCTAATGCAAAAGCCATTAATGTTAATGTAACCTTTTTCATAATATTAAATAATTTTTACTTAACTAATCAAAAAACTAGTTCATATTGTTTACACCGCAAAGATAATATAAACAAATTGTAATCACTAGCTCTAAAGCTCATTAATTTGTGTTTTATGTAAAAAAAAATAATTTTTATACAAAAAGCGAAGTCATAATTACGAAAAACCAATCATCTGTTAAAAAAACCAAGTAATTAACATTATTTAGGGTTTTAAATAACTTTTACATTTTTAAGATACTTTTTTTCCATAATAAAAGTTCCATAAGGAATTACAGAATAAAAACACACCATTAAAAACTGCTTTGTATTTAACTTCATTTCATTTTTAACAAGAATAGCTAAAACAATATAAGCAATAAATAAGACTCCATGTGCCATGCCAACCTTTTGAACCATCCATTGACTATCCCAAATATATTTCAATGGCATTGCTATAAAAAGTAGTACTAATAAAGAAATTCCTTCTAAAGTAGCTGTAAGCTTAAAAATTCTCAACATAATTTAAGTTTTAAAGGTTGCTAAAATAGAGTTAATTAAAACAATATCAAATAAAAGGGTAGTGGTTATATGCTAAAATACTATTAAAATTAAAATATAATTAAAACAAAAATGTCCCTTTAGGGACATTTTTGTTTTTTAGAAAGCGGCTAATTTAGCATTATATTCTTTTAAGTCTGCAATATTATGCTTATTCATTGGGTCTTTGAATAAAGATAATAGATACTGTAAACTTTCAATATTATTTTGAGGCTCAGAAATTAAAGTTGTTTCAACTACATCTAATTCATCAATTGGTTCGTCATCAGGCATAGAAATGTAAAAGGCATTGTTAGCTTCAATATGCTCATACGTTAAGCGAATTGCTTTTACCAAAGTTGGAATTTCTTCTAATAAAGCATATTCTCTAAGTTTTTTTAGATTTGGAACTATTTGTTCAGTTACAATACCATCTGTTACTAGATCCGATTGAATTAACTTAATTAGTTTAATTGCATTTGCGTTTTCCACAGTTTTAAATTTTGAGTAATTATTATATTAATTACAAAAGTAATCTTTTTAGTAAAAAAGCAAATGAAAAAAGCAATAATATTTATAGCTAGTAATAAAAACATTATTTAAATGATATTTTAAATAAATATATTATCTAAGTAGCAAATAAGAGTTTTGAATATTTCTATTTTACATAATATTAATTATAGATGAAATTAAGAGTATAGTTTATTATCAAACTTAGGTTTATATTATTTTGCAGAATAAGTAAATATTTTGTAAAATAAATAAAGGGAGACAATAAAAATCTTCCCTATATCTTAACTATTTTTTAGTAATCAGATGTGCTAACTTTTCGGTCAACCTTTTTCGGCTATAATATTGCAAGCCCATACCGTAAACTTTTAAATTGTTTTGTTGATACTTTTCAAAATACTCCAAAAGAATTAATCTTATTTTTTCCTTTTCAATGTAAAGCGCATTTTGTCCAACATTGGTTTCTGTAATTATACTAAAAAAGTCTGAATCGTCTGGTCCTATTCCCAAAATCGGACGTTCGGCAGCCATATATTCAAACAATTTACCCGGAATAATCCCTTTTGTGTCTTCAGAATCAATCTCTACCAAAAGAAGTACTTGCGAAGCTCTCATTTGGATGAGAGCTTCCTGATTGTCAACATACCCTCTATTGTCTGTACATTCTAATAGATTAAATTCTTTTAAAGTTTCTAAAATATCATCACTTACCTTTCCAATTAATTTTAACTCGAAAGCAGCTTTAAATACTTCATTTTCATTTCGCAATTCTTTAATCGCTTTCCATAAAACCCGTGGATTTCTATTAGATAAAAATGAACCAATATGTGCTAAAGTAAATTTCTCATCTAGTTCAATTTTACCAACATTAATAATATCATATCCGTTAGTAATAATAGCGATTGGCTTTTTTGTCTTTAATTCAAATTCTTTTCGAGTAGTTTTACTCGTTACAATTATCTGATCAGCAGTATTTAAAACATCATGTTCTAATTGTAAATGTTTATTCTGAGCTTTGTTGGTAAGCTTCAACTCTTTGTGATAGCCAATTGTTGTCCAGGGATCTCTAAAATCTGCTATCCATTTTACTCCTAATCTTTGTTTCAAATTCATCCCAATTAAGTGAACACTATGAGGTGGTCCGGTAGTAATAATTGTTTTAATATCTGGATTTTGTTTCAAATAATTTTCTAAATAATTAACAGATGGTTTTACCCAACCTATTCTCGCATCAGGTATAAAAAAATTACCTCTTACCCAAAGTAATAACTTGTCCCATTTGGTTTGATTTCTGTTTTGTGGAATCATTCCAGAGCTCATCGTTTTTGCTTTTTTTCCAGCTATTTTTTTCGCTAATTGATAAGGCTCTTTTATCTTACCTTTTATAATTGTTATACTTGAATCTACTTCATTTAATAACTTTTCATCCATAAGCGGATAATCTGCATTCTCTGGCACAAAAACAATCGGTTCAATACCAAAAGACGGTAAATATTTTACAAACTTTAACCAACGTTGTACACCTGGACCACCTGCTGGTGGCCAGTAATAACATATAATTAAAACTTTTGTATTTTTTTTATTCATTTGTTAAAATGAGATTATGTCATTTGTTTTCTTCTTTTTCTATTCCAACCTATTGCACCTGCAGATAATAATACAATTAATAAAGAGCTAGCTAAGGCAATCTTACTTCCAGTTGCAATTACTTTTGGTTTAAATATAAATTCTATTTGGTGTTTTCCACTTGGCAATTCAATTGCTCTTAAAACATAATCAACTGCTATAATAGGAACTTCTTTTCCATCAACTTTAGCAATCCAACCATTTGGATAATATACTTCTGAAAAAACCGCCAATCCATCATTTGCATTATTAGATTCATAAGTTAGCGCATTAGCTTTATAAGAAGTTAAATTAATGGAAGCTAAAGAGTCAACTATATACCTGTCTTTTACTGTTGTTTTAAAATCATTCGCGTTTAAAATAGCCGTTGTTTTGGTATCAATAGTTCCCAATAAATCCATTTCTTCATCTGCCGAAAAAGCTCTTTCTACTTCACTAACAAACCATGCATTACCGTTTGCCGCATCGTTTAGCATTGCCATTGGTCTTCCCTCCTCATCGGGTTGAATTACATATTTAACATTCATCATATTAAAAATAGTCATCGGGTTTTTATTTAGCTGATAATCTGATAGCTGCTGAATTCTTCTTGGTTTTGCCGCATGATAGCCTCCTAAAGAATTATGAAAGAATGACGCTTTAGCGCTATTAAAACCACCTTGCGTATCAAATACCCTAAAATGTGTTGGATCATTTAAAATATGCTTATCTGCAACGGTAATTTCAAATGGTTGTTCCATTTGTCTTTTTGGAACAAAAGAATCTTTATTTACATATCTTAAGTCAACAAAAACTAAATCTCCCACCAATAAAATTCCTATTAATATAACTGCATAAAACTCCTTTAACTTATTCTTAATCATTAAAAATAAAATAGCGGCAGTTGACAACATAATTACAAATGATCGAATTAAGTCAGCATTATACATTTCTTTTCGTTCTTCAATCAATGCACGAACAAAACCAGGTCCAATTTCTCCGTAAGCAGAGCTATAGTAATCATCATTTACTCCTATAAAAGACAAAGTTCCTTTGATAGCAAATAAGAAAACAATAATTCCGCCTGTAATTAGTCCCGTTTTTTTCAGTGCATTTTGTTTTTCCTTTTCGTCAATTTTAAAAAAGTTATATAGTCCTAACATTGCCAAAGCAGGAACACATAATTCTAAAATCACTTGAATTGAAGAAACTGCCCTAAATTTATTGTATAGAGGAACGTAATTAATAAAAATATCGGTTAGTAATGGGAAATTTTTACCCCATGACAACATTAATGAAAACAAAGCTCCAATAAAGAAAATATATTTTACTTTTCTCTTTTCGGTAAACATTGCTAATACAAATAAGAAAAATACTGCAGCGCCTATATAAGCAGGTGCAGCTACAATTGGCTGATCGCCCCAATAAGTTGGTGCCTGTTCACTCATTTGTTTCGCTTGCAATTTGTCAGCTCCAAGACCTATAAAAAAATTTTCTAACGCATTATCATTTGATAATTTTTCATTATTAGCACCACCTGTTAATTGAGGAGCAATTAAATTAAAACTCTCAAAAATTCCGTAACTATATTCAGTAATATACTCATAACTCATTGCATTGGAAGAGTTAGTTGGTGCTCCATTCGGATCTACAGTCAACTCACTTTTGCCACGAGTACTAAATTTTGCATATTCTGCGGTAGCTAAAATATTAGTGGCATTTGCACCAATACTTAAAATTGCAGCTAACGCCAATATACCATAAGCAATAAATAATTGCTTAAAGTTCTTTTCTTTAATATATTGATAGGTATAAGCAATAACTACAACTAATAAAAATAACAATAGGTAATAAGTCATTTGAAAGTGGTTAGCACTTATTTCTAGTGCTGCTGCAACCACTGTTAAAATACCTCCAGCTATATATTTTTGTCTAAAGACAAGCATTACCCCTGCGACTACCATTGGCATATATGCAATTGCATGTGCTTTTGCGTTGTGACCTACGCCTAGAATAATAATCAGATAGGTAGAAAAACCAAATGCTAAAGAACCAAAAAAAGCTTTTAATGGACGTATTCCTAATGAAATTAACAATACATAAAATCCTAAAAAGTAAATAAAAAGATAGTCAGCAGGTCTAGGTAAAAAACGGATAACCGAGTCTAAGTCTTTTACAAAGTTATATGGATACTTAGCACCTAATTGATAAGTTGGCATACCTCCAAAAGCACTATTAGTCCAGTAAGGCTCTTCTTTAAATTCCTTTCTAAATTCAATTTGTTCTTGTGCCATTCCAGTATACTGCACAATATCTGATTGATAAATTACTTGATCTTTTAAAACTGGAGAGAAATACAATAAAGAAACTACTATAAATCCAACTAAAACCAGTAAATGAGCGCTATATTTTTTTAACTCGTTCATTTCAACAACTCTTCGTTTTGTGTTATATTAAATTGAAAAGCTAAAGTAAGTAATTTATAGTTTAGTTACTTTATTTTTTAATAAATATGAGCATGTCAGCTCATCGTAGACTAAATTAAAAAAAACAATATAGTTTTAATAGGTATTAAAAAGCCACAAGAAATTTAAGATTATTTAACTTACACTGAAAGGCATAAGTTCTAAAAAAGGCCCAAAACATAGAAATAATTCTATAGAATATACATATTTGGGTATAAGAAAGAGTGCTTTTATTTATAGATTATACACCGATTTAAGATTGCAAATCTAAAAGAATCAATAGAAATAAAGTTTTTAAAAATATAACTACAACAAATAATTCAACTATTGGTTGGTTTAATGAATTTGAACTACATATAATTATTAATGATAAAGGATATGTTAGTGCTAAGCTTGATGAATTATTATTTCTAGATGGGATTGAATTAATTACTAGCATTAGAAATAATAGGAAGAACTCGCTTATAAGTATGTCTTATAAATTCTACTTATAAAAAGGTCTGTGATTGAAATGATAAATTAAAAAATATATGGTCAAGTAGAATACTTTGGACACAGATCTTCTATTAATTTCTTTACTAAATCTTATCACTGGTATTATAGCGTATCATTTCCTGCCTAAAAAACTAATTATTAGATAGGAGAGAATACAAATTACTCTTTTTATTCGAATTCAGGTTCTAAACAAGC
>CANQRD010000081.1 GCA_947626185.1 uncultured Flavobacterium sp. | reverse complement strand
TGTAATTAAATAAAATAAGCCACATTAAATGTGGCTTATTTTATTTCTATTGTTTTTATAAAAGATTATCTGTAGACAAAATTACTGAAATTTATTATGAAGTTGATAAATTCTTTAAAGTATATTCAAGTCTTTTTACAGCTAAGTACAAAGTAAATGTAAAGTATTTGAATATATCAAAATGCGGTATAATAAACAACGTAGGTATTCGCAATTAAACTATCAGATAATCAATGAATTATCAATCAATAAATATTAATAAAGCTACTTAACTAATTGTCCAAATTTCATTAGGATATCCAATTATGACTTTTGTAATTAAAAAACTATTGAACACTCAACTTCATTCATTTTTGTTAAAATTTACTGGATTAGAAAAAATAAAACCTAAAAAAATTGTGTATATAAAGTAAAAAAGAGAACCATTTAGGTTCTCTTTTTTACTTCTAATCACACTTTAGTTTTTCAAACTTAATAGTTGAAAAAACAACACATACTATACAACACTTATATGTTTTTTAAATAAAATGATTAACTCTCTTTACACTTACACTTTTTCACTAATCATTTTAAAAGCTGGCATTGTATACTATTTAATTGTCCAAATGGCTTAAAACTCTCTTAACACAACACAACTTTATAAGATTATTTCTTTACATTTGAACAAAACAAAATTCGATAATAATTTAAAACTCACACAGGACATTTGTCCATTTAATGATAAAAATATGTTAAGAATTAATCTTGATTTTTTATCCTATATAGAATCTATTACTCATCAATCAATTGTTGCTGATAAAATTCAATTAGTTTCTTATGCACCTAAAGATATTCTATTAAATCAGGGTGAGCAAATAACTAAAATAATAGTTATTAAAGAAGGAATTACAAAATGTTTCATTACCGAGGAAAATGGAAAGGAATATATACCAGAGTTTTTAAGTACCGGCGAAATTATGGGTGAAATTGAATACTTGGGCAAGATGCTTTGTTTGTGTTCAGTAGAAGCTATTACTCAAGTTGATGCCTATGTTATTCCTTTATCAGTTTTTGAACATTTATTAAAAACTGATATCAGATTTAATAATATTCTTTTAGAAGTTGAAGCATTAAGAGTATATCATACCAGTGAAAGAGCTTCATTTCAACAGCTTTACACAGTAGAACATGCGCTAGAAAAATTGTTAGCCCTACAAGAAAAAAACAAAGTGAAAATTACTAAAGAAGATATGGCCTCTTATTTAGGTATTACTACTAGGACGCTAAATAGAGCTTTGAAAAAAATACATGGAAAAGAATGTCGCACTTTGGATATAAACTAGTCTAGTTCTTGTTTTATATATACAAAATACTGAAAACAAAAAAAGTCTATATCCAAAAATGGATATAAACTTTTTATTCCTATTTTATTATAGCAGCTATAATAAAGAAGACGCCTGTTTGTCCAATACATACTCTACATGCGGTAATTTTTGTAAAAAAGTAGCTGGTATAGCCGTCGATACCATTCCATTAATTGCCTGTTGCACAATAGGTGCTTTTCTTTCCGACAGTGCCATTAAGTAAATTTCTTTTGCCTTTACAATGGTTTTCACCCCCATTGTCAGTGCTTGAGTAGGCACATTTTCTAAGCCATTAAAATCTTTTATTCCATCTTCTCTCGTAATAGCGTTTAGGGTTACCAATCGTGTAGTAGAATCTATGGTAGAACCTGGTTCATTAAAACCAATATGGCCCGTACGTCCTATTCCCAATAACTGTAAGTCTAAACCTCCAAAAAATGCTATTTTATCTTCGTAATCCTTACAATGCTCTTCAATAGCACTAGCCTCTACTGTCCCGTCCGGGATGTGTATTT
The DNA here is from genome assembly GCA_947626185.1 of uncultured Flavobacterium sp. Taxonomy (GTDB): domain Bacteria; phylum Bacteroidota; class Bacteroidia; order Flavobacteriales; family Flavobacteriaceae; genus Flavobacterium. Next base: position 7,285 of record CANQRD010000081.1, on the reverse strand, counting down.
GATGAGTAGGAATATCAATATGATTAAACAATTGCTCGTGCATAAAACGCACATAACTATTTATATCGTCTGGCTGCATTGGATAGTACTCATCTAAATTAAACGTCACCACATTGGCAAAACTCAGCCCTTCTTCTTTGTGCATACGCACTAGTTCTCTATATACTCCTTTTGGTGTGGCTCCAGTTGCCAGTCCCAAAATCGCCTGTTTTCCTTCCAATTGACGTTTTTTAATCAACTCACTAATCTTATTGGCTACATAATATGATGCCAAATCTGCATCTTCAAATATCTTAACCCCCCTTCTTACAGATTGACTCATCTCTAATTCTTTTGTAGTTTTTCCCATTCGGTTTTTATCGTTTTTCTTACATTTTAAAGACTATAAAATGTGGCGGTAGTCAACAGTATTAACACTTACAATTAAGTCTTTATTATCAATGACTTATCAACTACATTACTAATTATTAAACATTTTTTATTTAGGCAACCAAATATAACAATTAATGTGTTATCGGTTGATTATTTTTAGTGCCAAATGATTGTTTTTTTTAGTAAAAGCCTCTTTTTAATTCATTTTATATATCAAAACAGCTGTAAGTTATATAAAACAATAACTAATTTCAGATGATTTTAGAATTTATTACATCAAAAAAAGCGATTAAATAGAAAACTACCTATCGCTTTATACCATTATTACTCTTACTTATTTTGTCAATTGTCTTACTTTTTGTTCCCATTGCCAAGCACTTTCTAGCATATCGTCCAAAGTTTTGGTAGGTTTCCACCCAAGCACCTCTCTAGCTTTAGTAGTATCTGCCCATGCCTTATCCACATCTCCTGGGCGTCGATCCACTATTTTGTAATTCAGCTTTATGCCACTTACGCGTTCAAAAGAGCGTACTAATTCTAAAACAGAATAGCCTTGTCCATTTCCAACGTTAAATACTTCTGTTTGTTCGGTATTTTTCTTTTCCAATAAACGTTTTAAAGCTCTTACATGTGCATCTGCCAAATCCACCACATGAATATAGTCACGCACACATGTTCCGTCCGGAGTATTATAATCCGATCCGTAAATTGATAAAAATTTTCTTGTTCCTACTGCTGTTTGTGTAATATAAGGTATTAGGTTATAAGGTACTCCTAAAGGTGATTCTCCAATACAAGCTGATTCGTGAGCGCCAATCGGATTAAAATAGCGCAATAATATTGATTGCAGTGGATATACTTTAGACAAATCAACAATCATTTCTTCCCCCACTTGTTTAGTATTTCCATAAGGAGATAAAGCATGCTTTATAGATTCTTCTTCCGTAATGGGCATTACCTCTCCTTGCCCATACACTGTGCAGGATGAACTAAAAATAAGGTTGTTCAATTCGAACTTTTGTATAGCAGAAAGTATATTAATCATCGAGAAAAAGTTATTCTCGTAATACTTCATCGGATTTTGCATACTTTCGCCTACTGCCTTAGAGGCTGCGAAATGAATAATTCCATCAATATTTTTATGAGCTTCAAAAAAAGCATATACCGCATCTTTGTCTTTTAAGTCTATTAGCTCAAAATTAGGACGAATGTTGGTTATCTGTTCTATACCTTCTAGTACTGTTATTGATGAATTGGATAAATCATCAATAATCATCACTTCATAGCCTTCTTCTTGTAACGCTACTACTGTATGTGATCCAATATATCCCAATCCTCCTGTTACTAGTATTTTCATTTTTGATCCATTATTTGTATTACAAGCAAAGTGACTGCTACAATAAGTAGTACTTAACTTCACTAAAAGTAAACAAATATACTTTATTTTAAACTTATTATTTACAATCTGACATTGAACTCTATCTTTTTTTAATAGCTTCAGTAAATCTTGTTATTTTAAAGGGTAAAACGATTCTTTCTTTTGCTTGACTCTAAAGCAGCAAATACAAACATTTAAGTTAATGAATTATTACTATGGGTACGTCAGATCAACGTGTAGCAAAAATTTAATTGAAAACTAAATTATAAAATACACAAAACAAAATAGTATTTCAAACCGATGAATCCTTTAAAAAATCGCTATATATGTCTCTTATTAAAATTGCAAATAAATGGCCTTAATGAATTCATATATACTTAGAAGGGGAATTTTTAAATCAGTTTTTAGTTATATTTGAAAAAAGGGTTCAACAGTAAAAATAGCCAAACCAATCTTAAGTCTATTTAAACAAAATTATGGACAGGGTCTTTTTTATTTTACTGCTATTGAGCAATCAGATTACCTTTTCCCCTTCTTTTGCCTTGTTAAAATCGCCCAGCAACACTTTGTTATAATTTTCCTTACCTATTATTACAAAACAACTTTCACTGTTTTCTTTCACTACATTTACTGGAGTTTTGATCATTTCATTCTGATTATTAACCATCCAAACATAGCTTGTTCCTTCCATTTTGATAACAGCTACTTTTGGAACAACTTTTACAGCTACTTTTGGAAGACTAAATTCCACTCTTGTAATTTCTCCTGTATGAAACATTGATCCTAAATCTAAAAACACATCAATTTTTCCTTCTTCATTAATAGCGCGTTGACTCATCGTGGCTAAAACTGATGATGGTAACTCAACTCTAGAATGATCTTCTAAAATAGCCATAGCATGAATTTTGTCTAACCCATCCCTAAATAGTACATATTGCTCACTACTAATAGAAAATTGCATTAATTTAGACTGTGTATTTCTAGTATAGATTAATGGCTGATTTATCTCTACTTTATCTCCTTTTTGAACAAGTATTTCTGTAATTCTCCCCGCTTTTGGAGCAGTTATTAACAGAACCTCTGACTTTGCATAGCGCATGGCTAATTCTAAATCTGATTTTGCCTGATTGTACTCTTCATTGTGTTGTTTTAATCTCTCCTCCTCATTATCATTTTTCTCAGCGATAAAACGTTGCAATTGCTCATGCTTTTCATTAGCTACTTGCTTAGCATATTTTATTAAATTCTCTGATTCATTACTAAATATTCCTCTTTGTTCTTCTATTTTTATTTCTACTAATGGAGTTCCAGCAACAACCCATGTATTCAACTCCGTTTTTATAGTAATAACTTCCCCAAAGTTATTACTATACACTACAACTTGTGGGTAATTAACAATATGAACATCAAATACCTGATCAACAGTAATTTGCTTATCTTCAACTAATTGCACATTCCACTCTGTATTTTCCTCTACTATCTCAACAGTTTTTTTAGTAGCTTCATTTTCGCTTTTTTGCTGTCCTAAAATTCCAATCCATACCAAAAAACACACACAACCAGCAGTCATAATTATTTGCTGTAATCTCACTTTTGTTACTTTCATACTTCTTTATTCAGTAGTGTACATCTTCAAACTAATTTAGACATATTCTTGTAGAAATTAAGACATTGTTTGATTCATAAAATTAGTGTTTTTTCTTAATTATACAATTGCCTTCTTTTATCAATTGTTTTTTGCTAAATAATCGCTATTTACTTGAGTGTTTTATTCGATCTTTCATATTATATATCGACTGGTGTTCGGTTGTTTTAAAGCCAATACACTGGAAGGTAATTCAGTATACTATAAAGCTAATTCACCATTTACTTTCTCTAAACCACGAAGATTGGTATAATACAAATTTCATTATCGCTTAATAGTAACTTCGTATTTAAGCTGTTGTGTAGCGAGATGGGCTAATTATAGATTAACTTTTTTCTTCGATATATGACAAATAGCGCGCTATCTTCTTAGCATTATAACTATTTTTTCTTACTGTTATTACCCCGTATTTTAGCACGATCAACAGCTACAACGTTTACACCAATTAATTCAACATCTTGTAATAAGCAAATGAACAGTTTAAACAGGTTTTGCAATGCTTGAGGCATTAATATTACGAAAGTAGGCAATCGTATGGTAATTAGAATACAAAACTTGCAACAAGCATTGCAGTTCTATCTGTAAGACACAGTATTCTTGATAATAATAATTAATATTATCTTTTTTAAAGTATAAAAAGAAAATAAACATTTGACTAAACTAAAAATACGGTGGAAATAATTTCAATTCCTAAATAAAAAGAACTCGCTGCACATCAATTATAATTTATTCCAATAAAAATAATAGACGATAAATCATCCTTACTGAATACCAAAACGCACAGGTTATAATTTTTTATTTGTTGAGATACACAAAGTTCTATACACTCTTCTTTATTTTACAAAAAGCAAGACAACTTTATATAAAACAAACTATTTTAAAAATTATGATTATATTTATATTAAATAACAAAAAGAAAATATGATACAAAAAGCATCTATTTTAGAAGATATTGTATATAATGACACTAATCCTGTTGTTAGTACACTTCTTAATACTGAGGAAACAAAAGAGGTCCGTATTGTATTTACGGAAAATCAATTAATGAAAGAACACAAAGCACCTTACCCCATTGTTGTGGAAGTTGTGGAAGGCAAGATTGATTTCGGGGTTGGTACAGAAAGGTTTCTTTTAGAAAAAGGAATGCTTATAGCTCTAAAAGCTAATGTAATTCATGATTTGAAGGCATTAGATAAAAGTATTGTTAGATTATCACTCAATAAATCTGACAGCTTAGAAAGACCAAAAGAGGTTTTAAAATAAACATTTATTTTTTGAATATGAAAAATTTAAACAACAAATACAGTTATGATACTTTGAGTGAGGCTGTAAATGATCTTCAAAAACGAGGTTATACTTATGATTTTTTGCTACCTGATGACAAAGAATGTATCTATTGCAACGAACAATCATTAGAACTTTCGGCAGAAGAGTTTATTATTGACGAAGTTTATCGATTTGAAGCAATGTCAGATCCTGATGATGAAAGTATTGTTTTTGCCATATCTTCTAAAAAACATTCTATAAAAGGACTAGTTATTAATAGTTTTGGTGCTGATTTTAGTTATCGTTCTTCTAAATTGGTAGAAGAACTATATAGAAAATACAGATAATTTTTTATTATAGTTCTTGAGAGTTATTTTACTAGATTTATATCTATAGTTGCTTTGGTAGTTTGTTAGTCTATTAGTTTATTTTCTTTATATTATGAGTGGAATTAACCTTCCTTCCTAATTTATACTAAAATCAAAATTAATTTTGGTATAGAGTCTTTAGTAGAAAAAATAAAAAAGTGTGCATTTTCATACACACTTTTAAAAGACATAGATTGAAAACTATTTTCTTTTTACGTTTACTGCCATTAATCCTTTTTTTCCTTTTTCAACATCAAATGTAACTTTGTCGTCTTCTTTAATATTGTCTAATAATCCAGTACTGTGAACAAAAATGTCTGAATTATTACTTTCTTGGAAAATGAATCCAAATCCTTTAGATTCATTAAAAAACTTTACGATACCTTCTTGCATCTCTTTTTATTTAAATTATTTGTATATTATTTTTTTCTGATTTCTATCGCTTGATATCCTCTAGGTGTTCTTTCTTTTTTGTATTCAACCATATCATTTTTATTAATTGGCTCACTTAATTGGCCATAATGAAAAAATATGTTTTCACCGGTGTTTGCTTCAGTAATAAAACCATACCCTTTTTCGTGAACGTAAGAAACAACACCTGAAAAATCAGTAATTAGTTCATCCTGATTAATTTTTGCTTTTTTAGCTCTTGCTAAATCTTCTTCTTTATTTTGAAGATGTGGAGGTACTGAGGTAAAATTGCCATTAACATCTACATAAACCAGCATTTCATCAAGGCTTTTTCCTTTGTTATTATTGGTTTTACGCTCTTCTCTTCGAGATAATTTGTCTTGCTGTTTTTTTTGCTTTTTTTTATTGTTCTCTTTTTTTGAAAACGAATCTGCCATATTTATTTAATTCTATTTAGTTAATCTTTAGTTGGTTTGAATAGTTATTACATTAGCACCGATCAATTTTTGAATATTTTTAAAGTCTTTTCTTTCTTCTTGTTCACAAAATGAAATAGCTACACCTTGCATACCTGCTCGGCCTGTCCTACCAATTCTATGCACATAAGTTTCTGGAATATTAGGTAATTCATAATTAACCACATGCGATAATTCATCAATATCAATTCCTCTTGCTGCAATATCAGTTGCAATTAAAACTTTTATAGTATTATTTTTAAAATCGTTTAACGCTTTTTGTCGAGCATTTTGCGATTTATTTCCGTGAATTGCTGCGGCAAAAATGCCAGATTTCTGAAGTCTTTTTGTTAGTTTATCTGCTCCATATTTTGTACGTGTAAAAACTAATAATCGTTGAATTTTCGAATCATCTAATATGGTAAGTAATAGATTAAATTTCTCATCTCTTTCTACAAAATACGCTAATTGTTGAATAGTTTGAGCAGTAGATGAAACTGGCGCTACATTTATTTCAACTGGATTAATTACCATATCTTGAGCTAGTTTTCTAATTTCGGGTGGCATAGTAGCAGAAAAGAATAATGTTTGCCTTTTAGCAGGAATTGTAGAAAGTATTTTTTTAACGTCTTTTGCAAATCCCATATCAAGCATTCTATCCGCTTCATCGAGTACCAATATTTCAATATTAGATAAGCTAACATTTTTGGTAGCTATTAAGTCGAGTAATCTTCCAGGTGTAGCAATTAGAATATCAATATTTTTCTTTAATTTATTTATTTGCATTTCTTGTGAAACACCTCCAAAAACAGCTAAATGTTTTAGTGCTAATTTTTTGCTATAAGTTTCAAAATTTGTTGCTACTTGTATAGCCAATTCTCTTGTAGGAACAAGCACTAATGCACGAATATACTTTTTTGTTATAGGTTGTTGTTCTAATAATTGGAGCATAGGTATTGCAAAAGATGCAGTTTTTCCTGTTCCAGTTTGAGCACAGCCTATTATATCATTTCCTCCTAAAATTACAGGAATTGCTTTTTGTTGAATTTCAGTAGCTCCTTTATATCCAGCTAAATCTATAGCTTCAATTATTGGAGCAATTATATTTAAGTTTTTAAATTTCATTAATGTAGAAATAGAAGAACAAATTATTTCTTAAATACATAATAATACTTAATTAGCACTATTACTAATAAAAAAACAGTTATTCAAATCGTTGTTGTTTGACTATACATGCTAAAAAAAGCAGTGTTTGAAATAAGTTGTAGATTTTAAAAATGCTTCAAACATTTAATTTTTCAAGAAGCGATATATTGCCAATTGTTATTGTTATATAGAAAATTTTTTATTGGCACCTGAAAAAGCAAAACTGAGAGAGATAAAAATAGTT
>CANQRD010000080.1 GCA_947626185.1 uncultured Flavobacterium sp. | reverse complement strand
GTTTGGTAGTTCAGTTGGTTAGAATACATGCCTGTCACGCATGGGGTCGCGGGTTCGAGTCCCGTCCAGACCGCCAGTAAAAAGAAAGCCTCTCATACGCTGGGAGGCTTTTTTTGCCCTCTAATAGTTTTGTTGTGGAAACTAAGAGTGGAAAAAGTTAGTTGTGTTGTTAAGTGCGTTAAGCACTAGGTTTAGTAGTTGAACCAATGAAAAGCTTTCCTATTTAAATGGAGAGCTTTTTTGATTTAATCTCTTTTCTATACTGATTTATTTATCTAGAGAATTTCCTTATATTTGCCCCGAAATGGTTTATCATAATTATGATAATGCAAAAGGGAATTGAGTGTAAATCTCAAACAGGCCCGCTGCTGTAAACTCAAGAAGAGTAATAAACCTTGTGTTCCACTGTTACAAGTGAATGGGAAGGACGTTTATTACGAGTAAGTCAGAATACCTGCCATTTTAATAACGTTTTATGTTTTCGGAGACAAAACAAAAAACATCTACTTCGATTGCAATAGTCGTTTTATGTGACTATCAATAGGTATTTGTGTTTACTTTCCAAAAACAACTATTGATAAGTTACAAATAAATGAGATATTCTAAACTTACATTTTTTTGGGTTATTCTTTGTTTTTGTTGCTCTTATGCATTTAATAATATATATGGTCAGCAGCACAAAGACTCGATTACTGCACTTAAAGAAATTGTAATTTCAAAAAATGTTTTTAAAGAGTTGATTCCCGTGCAAACCTTGCAAGGTGGAGAATTAAAACGTTTAAATAGTTATAGTGTTGCCGATGCTTTGCGTTTTTTTTCGGGTGTTAAGATAAAAGATTATGGTGGACTAGGAGGTTTAAAAACAATTGATGTTAGAAATATGGGGACGCACCATGTTGGAGTGTTTTACAACGGTTTGGCTGTGAGTAATGCTCAAAATGGTGTTGTAGATCTAGGTAAATTTTCTTTAGATAATATTGAAGCTGTTCAATTGTATAACGGACAAAGAAGTACAATTTTTCAATCGGCAAAGGAATATGCTTCGGCATCTACAATTTATATTCAATCAAAAAAGCCAGTTTTCGAAAGTGGAAAAGATCTTAATTTATCAGCCAAGTATAAGTTAGGGTCTATTCAAATGGTGAATCCTTCAGTTAGATTAGAATATAAAGTTAATCCTTTCGTGAGTACTAGTTTTAGTTCAGAATATGTTTATTCAAACGGAGTATATAAATTTCGTCAAAAGCGATTTAATAGTAATGGAACTGTTGCGTATGATACAATCGGACATAGGAAAAATAGTGATATTACAGCGTATCGAGTAGAAAATAATTGGTTTGGATTACACGACAACAATAAATGGCAAGCCAATTTATATTATTACCAGTCTGATAGAGGATTGCCAAGTGCAATTATTAAGAAAAGTGACATTACATTAGCTACAGAGAATAGTTATGAACGTCAACGAGACAAAAACGTCATGTTACAAGGGGAATGGACCAATACATCTTCTGAGTTTTATAATTTATTAGTAAAAGGGAAATTTGCTTATGATTATACTCAATTTTTGTCTAGAAAGACGGTTGATTTTGAAGGAGAAGAGGTAACCTATAATCCTCAGTTTGACAATACTTTTTTTCAGCAAAATTGGTATTTATCTGCCACTAATTTGTTTTATATAACACCTATTTGGCAAGCTTCTTTTTCTGCTGATATTGACTATGCAAAATTAAACGCTACTCGTTTGGGGCAAGGTACTCCATTTAGTTTTCCAACCAGATATACTTATTATTTATCGGTTGCTACTAGCTTAGATTTTGGTAAAGTAAAGGCAGAAGCGAATATGTTGGGAACGTTTACAGATGAAAAGGTAAAATATAACTATCAAGCACCTAATCGATCAGTATTTACTCCATCTATCTTTGTGAGTTACCAACCTTTTCAAAACGAACAATTAATAGTACACGCTTTTTATAAACATATTTTTAGATTACCAACTTTTAATGATTTGTATTATACTCAAGTTGGAACAGCTAATTTAAAGCCAGAGTATGCAAAGCAGTTTAATATTGGTATAAATTATCATACTCACTTCTCATCCAATTATCTAAGGTCTCTAAACTTTGCTGTAGAAGGTTATTATGCCAATATAACAGATAAAATTATTGCTTCACCAACATCAACTATGATGCGCTGGATGATGACTAATTTAGGTAAAGTAGAATCGAAAGGAATTGAAACACGTGTAAATTCAACATTTGATATAGCAAAAGAAGTTAGTGTAGATGTAAACGTAAATTATGAATATACAATTGCCAAAGATTTGAGTGTAACTCCATTTGGTAAAACCTCTTATTATGGTGATCAGATACCTTACGCACCTTGGCATTCTGGCTCGGCTACAGCAAGTGTAAATTATAAGAATTGGTCGTTAAACTATAGTTTTATTTACGTTGGAAAAAGATATAATGGCAATAAAAACAATATTAAAAAGAATGAAATACAACCTTGGTATACCCATGATATTGCTTTGCAAAAAAGCTTTGTATGGAAAGACTATCGCTTTAAGACAAGTGTAGAATTAAACAATTTAGCCAATCAGTATTACGAAGTAGTTACTAATTTTCCTATGCCAGGACGTAATATTCTTGTCATTTTAAGTTTTGATTTATAATAATAATGAAGAATAAAGTAGTTTTTTTATTAGTTGTAGTGTGTGTGTTGCTCTCAAGTTGCCGAAAAGATGAAATGATTTTTCTTTCAGATAGTTCTGTAGTTTCTATTCCTCAATCGTTGGAAAAATACTCTGGATTTTATTTATTAAATGAAGGGAATATGGGAATGAATAGAGCTTCTATTGATGAGTTTACATACGAAACAGGCATTTATACTAGAGATATTTTTTCTGAAAATAATCCGTCTATTACCAAAGAGTTAGGAGATGTTGGGAATGATATTATGATTTATGGAAATAAGGTATATGCGACTATCAATGTTTCCAATTTTATTGAAGTTTTTGATGTAAAATCAGGAAGGCATATTAAGCAAATTCATGTACCTAATTGCAGATATTTAAATTTCAATGATGGAAAGGTTTATGTAAGCTCTTATGCTGGAAAAGTAGCACATGATCCTAATTCAGAAGTCGGATTTGTTGCAGAAATAGACACTTTATCTTTGGGTATTACGCGTAAAGTTGATGTTGGGTATCAACCAGAACAAATGGTAATTCGAAATAATAAGTTATACGTAGCAAATTCTGGAGGCTATAGAGCACCTAATTATGACACAACGGTTTCTGTAGTTGATCTTACTTCGTTTGCAGAGATTAAAAAAATTGAAGTAGGAATAAATTTGCATTACATGAAAATAGATAGTAGAGGAGATATTTATGTAAGTTCTAGAGGAAATGACGATCAAATTCCACCAAATTTATTTGTTATTGATTCCACTACCGATGAGGTAAAGCAAGAATTGGGTATTCCTATTATAAATATGTCAATTGTTGACGATCAGCTTTATTATTTTTTCAAAGCTAAGGATGTTGCTCTAGTAAATAGTCAAGTTTATTACGGATTGTTAGATACCAAGTCAAAGCAAATCATATCTACCAATATTATAAAAGATGGCACTGATAAACAAATTCTTAAACCTTACGGATTAGGAATAAATCCAGAAACTAAAGAGATTTTTATTACCGATGCACAAGACCATGTTGGTACTGGTTTTGTTTATTGTTATTCGGCAGATGGAAAATTAAAATGGAAAACAACTGCAGGTAATATTCCCGCACATATCGCATTTATTAAAAAGTAAATATTTAAAAATGATAAAAAATAAAATAGAAAATACAATTTTCTTAGCCTTTGCGTCTTTGTTTTTAATTGGTTGTTCCACAGATAGTGGTTCAGAAAATGATAAAAATAATTATTCAAAAAACATCAGTAAAGTTTTTGAATATGAGCCAGGTATTGGTCAGTATGTAAATGTTTTGCCCAAATATGAGGTTGGTGATTCAAGAGAAACAATGAGAAAAAAAGCAGAAGAATCATTAAAAAATAATAAAGAAATTACTTTAGGTGCTTTTGGGGGATATGTGGTTTTCGGATTTGATCATATGGTGGAAAATGTTCCAGGGCAAATGGATTTTAGAATTTTAGGAAATGCTTTTTTAAACGTTTCTGAACCAGGTGTTGTTATGGTTGCTTATGACAAGAATAAAAATGGACTACCTGATGAAGATGAATGGTATGAAATTGCAGGAAGTGAGCACAACAATCCAGCAACAATAAAAAATTATGAAATTACTTATTATAAGCCCAAACAAGAAGTAGAAGAAGTTTCAGGAGATGTGGCAGAATATATTTTCTGGACCGATAATCAAGGGAATAATGGATGGAAATCAAAAAATTCTTTTCATGCTCAAAGTTATTATCCTCAATGGAAAGAAGCTAACTCAATTACCTTCAAAGGAACTTTATTACCCAATAACGGCATAAATATAAACGAATCAGGTAATAACTGGCAGTTAAAGGCTTTTGGTTGGGGGTATGCAGATAATCATCCAAATACGAGTGACTTATCTGCTATAGATATTGATTGGGCAATTGATAAAAATGGAAATAAGGCAATGTTGCCTGGAATTCACTTTGTAAAAGTTTATACTGGTTTAAATCAAGAAACAGGTTGGCTAGGAGAAACCTCAACAGAAATAACAGGTGCTGTGGATTTGCATCTTGAAGGAAGAATTATTCAAACAATTAAATAACGAAGAATAAGTATGAAAAAAAGTTTTTTAAAGCTAAGTGTTTTTTTAGCGTTTAGTATCGGATTAAGTACAACAGTGTTAACAAGTTGTTCATCAGATAATAATTCGGTTTATAATATTGCTATAGATGGAGGAAATTTGGAAACTCAAACATTTAAAGAGTTAATCATTGATCCAAAAATCAATAGCACTAATGCTACCTATACTTGGTTTAACCATACTGAAAATAACAATATTTCTAATCAACCAGTTTTAAAATATATTTTTGACCAACCAGGTGAATATAAGTTATCATTAAAAATTGACTATTTTGATGGTAGAGTAGAATTGATTACTTATACGGTAAATGTAACGAAATCAGATGATTATAATTATATAACTCTAGATTTGAACCAAATCGATTTAAGCAACGGAATACCAACAGTTGGTGGTAAAATTTGGAAAGATACGTTTACAGAGGATGCACTTTTGCAACAAGGTATTTTTACATTTAAACACAGTGCTTATCCAGAATATTCAACTTGGTTAGGTTTTACTTTATCTAATAGTAATGATAATACTAATCATTTAATGTCGGAAGAAAGTTGGTTCGGTAATCAATGGGGAAGTATGACAAAAGGAGGAGTGGATGGAGAAGGAACTCCTTTTTTGGTTTCTTTTCCAGACAACAAGCCTCATCCAAGTTTGTTGCAACCTGGCGAAACAATTAAAGTAGGGCGTTTTAGTGCTGTGGTAACTTTAGATGATGAGAATAGATATACTGCTGTTAAAACATCAGTTGCTATAAGTCCTTGGCCATATTACAGTATTTTGGAAGGTGATTATTATTCAAGAAAATTTGAAGAAGGCGATTATTTTGCTTTGCATGTTTATGGAGTAGATAAAGATCAAAAATTGACTTCAGCAGAACCAGTTACTCATTATTTTGTAGATTTCAGAAATGGTGTCAATACAATTAATACTAATTGGAATACAGTAGATCTTTCTTCATTAGGAGAAGTGAAATATTTATTATTTTTCTTAGAAACGACTGATATTGGAGATTGGGGGGCTAATACGCCATTTTATTTTACAATGGATAAGTTAACAGTTGATAAAATTGATAAATAATTTAATCGATAAAATTTGCTATTAAGGCGGAGGTTTCTTGAAAAAGTACCTCCGTTTTTTGTATTTTTATGTTTTTATAAATCATTGTATTATCGATATTGTTCATCATGATAAATTCTAAACCTAGGATTGCCCTTTTTATCGGAGTTATTTGTATTTCCATTTTTCCTGTTATTGTAAAACTTAATGCTACGTCAGGTTTAGTATCTGCTTTTTATCGAATGGCAATTGCGGCAATTTTTGTTGTGCCATTTGCAATCTTTACTAAGCAATTAAAATGGTATGACACTAAAACAATGCTAATGCTCGTTTTATGCGGTATTTGTTTTGGTTCTGATATAGCTGTTTGGAATTATGCTATTCAAGGATCTTCAGCAACACAAGCTACTTTGTTAACGAATTTAGCGCCAGTATGGGTAGGTATTGGAAGTTATTTGTTTCTTAAAACAAAACCAGCAATTAATTTTTGGATTGGTACTATTTTCGCCATTGTAGGTATGATTGTTCTTATTGGTATTGAAGTGTTTATTGATATGTCTTTTGATCTCCCTTTTATATTTGGGATACTCTCGGGGTTATTATATGCTACTTATATTTTAATGAGCAAAAAAGTGTTAGAGCAATTGAGCATTATTTCTTTTATGTCTTATAGTCTAATTGTTTCTACTATCTTTTTAGCAATAATAAATTATAGTTTAAAAATACCATTTACAGGGTTTGGGTGGTATGGTTGGGGTACGTTATTAATACAAGGAATTGTATGTCAATTAATAGCTTGGTTATTGATTAGTTATGCAACTAAAAATATGCGTGCAACAAGGGTATCTTTAACTTTGTTAAGTCAAGCGGTTTTAGCCGCTTTGTTGGCTTGGTATTTTTTAGATGAAGCAATTACTTATCAAATGCTTATTGGTGGAGCAATTATTTTATTGGGAATAGGAATAACATTTATTGAAAAACCACTGCTCAATAAATAATGATATTTTGCTTAAAATCAATAAGAAATGATCCATTTCCTTTTTTTTTGTATTTTTGATTAACTAAAATTACAACAATATTGTTTATGAGAAAAAGTTGGCTTGTATTTGTTATACCATTAATCTTGATGTCTTGTCAATGGATAAACAATGCATTGCCAAATGAACAAAATTTGTTGGAAGAAGAACTCAATAAAATTGATTGGACAAAAGTAGATAATTTTCCTAGTTTTGAACAATGCGATACTATTGCAGACACGCAATTACAAAACGAATGTTTTTTCTCGAGCTTAGTTAACTCTTTACAAAATCAATTAAGTCATGATACCTTAAAAGGTAAATTTTTTTTTAAAGACACGTTAAAAATTACTGTAACAATAAAATCAAACGCTGAGGTAGCATTGCAATTACAAAAACCAGATAGTTTAACAATAGATTTTTTGCGCATTGATAGTTTGTTGCAACATAAAAAGATTAGTTTTTCTGGTCTTATTCCTGCAACAAAAAGAGGAGTTCCTGTAAATACTCAATTCGTTATTCCAATCGTTTTAGAAGAACATTAATTATGTGGATAAAAATACTATTACTTCTTTTTACAATGCTTATAAAGTATTTTAATTATTAAGCTTTTTGTTTTTCTTGTTGTTTTTTAAGTTATTGGATATTAGTTAGTTATTAGGTTTAACTATTTGTTGATTAAAATATTTTATTTAATTGGTGTTTTTTTAAATTTGAAAGTAAGTACAAAATAACTACCAATGCTTATTGGTAATACAATATTTAATAGCCAAATTAATGTAGCTACTAATGCAATTATCCATTGATTAATATCGTAATTAGAGAAAATAAACAAGGCAATACTTCCTTTTACAGCAAATTCTAAAAACTGAAAATTAGGCAATGATGAGGCTAGTAAATAAATAGCAGATATTGCACAGAATAATTGAAAATACGGAATATCTACTTCAAATAAGTAATACAAAATTACGTATTGATGAGTAAATGATAAATAACGGCCTAAAGCTAGTGTTAAATTAATGCGGTGTTTTTTTGCAGGAATTTGGTTTAATAGTTGAATTACAGTCTTTAATGAATAACCTTTTATTGTAAAATGTCGAGCAGAAAATAGAATAAAACCAACTATTACAATAGTACCATAAGCCACAAAAAGATAGTTGTTCGGTAAAATTGGATGTATTTGATTCAATACGGTAAGCCCAAATAAACCAAATAAAATAGCATAGATGATTTGCACACCGTTGCAAACCATATTTAAAAATATAATTCTCGGCGTATCTTTCTTATCAAAATACAATGCTTTTCCAGCATATTCACCAATTCCATTGGGAGTAAAAATCCCTAAAGTAAGTGCACTCAACACTTGTTTAGTTGCTTGTCCTACCGTTAAAGGTCGGACTAAAGAAGCCAAATTTCTCCATTTCAAAATTTCAATAAATCGATTGGAAAAAGTAAGTAGTAATAATAGAAAGATCAAGAAATAATTGTCAGGTTTTTTTAGCACTATCATCAACTGCTGAAAATCTAATGTTTTATCTTTAGATAACTGATTGTAGATATAATAAAAAGCACCACTTACAATTAATAATTTAAGTAGAAGTACGAGATAATGCTTAGCTTTGTCTGTCAAAATATTCATTAGCACAAAGTAAATGAATATTTTGTAGCAAATAGTTAAGAGAATTAAAAATATAGCAGTTGGTAATTGATAGAATTATTTTAGGCATCGATCCAGGTACAACAATTATGGGGTTTGGATTAATTAGAGTTGTAAATAAAAAAATGGAATTTATTCAATTGAATGAATTGCAACTGTCTAAATATGATGATCATTATACTAAATTGAATCGTATTTTTGAACGTACAATAGAATTAATCGAAACGCATCATCCTGATGAGATTGCTATTGAAGCTCCATTCTTTGGTAAAAATGTACAATCGATGTTAAAGTTAGGAAGAGCACAAGGAGTGGCAATGGCAGCTGGACTTTCACGCGGAATTCCTATTACCGAATACGAACCAAAGAAAATAAAAATGGCTATTACGGGTAACGGTAATGCAAGTAAAGAACAAGTAGCTAAAATGCTCCAGCAATTATTGGGACTAAAAGAATTGCCTAAAAACCTAGATAGCACAGACGGATTAGCAGCTGCGGTTTGTCATTTTTTCAATTCTGGAAAAACTGTTATTGGCAAATCTTACACTGGTTGGGATGCATTTGTAAAACAAAATCAAGATCGAGTAAAAAAATAATGGCAGGTATTTATATTCACAT
>CANQRD010000079.1 GCA_947626185.1 uncultured Flavobacterium sp. | reverse complement strand
ATGTAATTGCTTGTGTTGGAGGAGGAAGTAATGCAGCAGGTGCTTTTTATTCCTTTTTAGAAGATGAATCAGTGCAACTGTTTATTGCTGAAGGAGGCGGATTAGGTATTGATACTGATAAAACAGCTGCAACTTCATTTATTGGTAAGCCAGGGATTTTACACGGTAGTCGTACATACTTTATGCAAGATGAAAAACAATTGCCTTTGGATGCATATTCTGTGTCTGCTGGTTTGGATTATCCTGGTTTTGGGCCATTGTTTTCACTGTTGAAACAAGATAACAGAGCTAAGTTTTTTGCCATTAAAGACAATGAGGCAATGGAAGCAGGATTAGAGCTATGTAGATATGAAGGAATTATACCAGCAATAGAAAGTTCTCATGCATTGGCGGTTTTAAGGCAATATTCTTTTTTACCAACAGATATTGTAGTGATTAATTTGTCTGGTAGAGGAGATAAAGATTTACAAAACTATACACACTATTTTCAATTGTAAATAAATTATTGATTTCCAGTATTTTTTTAATTAAGAGCTTAATTAACCAGAAATGAAAAAATAAACTACTATTGTTGAATTAAGAAAAAAAACGTACATTTGACGCGTATACAAAGAAAAAAATCCGGAAAAAATGTTTGAATTTCAACAGTATTTAGGCTTTATCTTTGCCATGACAGTAGTTACTATGGCATTTTGGCTTTTAATATTCTTAGTTGGTTTTGTTACTTACTGGGCAACGGGAGGAACAATTGAGTTGTTAAAAGAAAAGAAAGCTAAAAGGAAAGAGTTAAACGAAAACTAAACTTTTTGCTTTTAAATAAAGAAAGAGATTGCAGCAATGCAATCTCTTTCTTTATTTATGAAGGTTGTTTAATTAGAAAATAAGGTTGTATGAATTAATTATTTATGATTTTAGTTTGCTATCAAATTTGTATATTTAGAATTAAATAAAATTGTAAAAGATGAATTATACAGCAAAAATGTTGCCCCAAGACACTTTAAAAGATAAAGTTGTAATTGTTACAGGAGGTGGGAGTGGTTTAGGACGTTCAATGTCGGCTTATTTTATGCACATTGGTGCAAAAGTTGTGATAACGAGTAGAGATATTGAAAAATTGCGTTTGGTAGCTAAAGAACTTGAACAAGAAACAGGCGGACAATGTTTGCCAATTGCTTGTGATGTGAGACATTATGATCAAGTAGAAGCAATGTTAGCTGAGGTTTTATCAAAATGGCAACAAGTAGATATTTTAGTTAACAATGCAGCAGGTAATTTTATTTCACCCACAGAACGTTTATCTTCAAATGCGTTTGATACTATTGTAGATATTGTTTTAAAAGGAACAAAAAACTGTACATTAGTTTTAGGGAAGCACTGGATAGAAATGCAGCAAAAAAATACAGTTGTTTTAAATATTACCACAACCTATGCTTGGACAGGATCTGCCTATGTTGTTCCGTCTGCAGTTGCAAAAGCTGGTGTTTTAGCAATGACAAGAAGTTTGGCAGTTGAATGGGCAAAATACGGAATGCGATTCAATGCTATTGCGCCAGGGCCCTTTCCTACAAAAGGAGCTTGGGAGAGATTGTTACCAGGTGATTTAAAAGATAAATTTGATTTAACAAAGAAAATACCTTTGAGAAGAGTAGGTGAACATCAAGAGTTAGCTAATTTAGCAGCTTATTTAGTATCTGATTTTTCAAGCTTTATCAATGGTGAAGTAATTACAATTGATGGAGGTGAATGGTTACAAGGTGCAGGAGAGTTTAATATGCTAGATCAGCTACCGTCAGAAATGTGGGACATGTTGGCTTCTACAATGAAAAAGAAATAAAATAGTAGTTTATTTTATATTTTAATTACTGATATTTTTTGAATAAATACACACTGCAAAGTAGGCAAGTGTTAATAAATTGTATTTTATTTACTGATAAATAATTGTATTTTTACCACTTAAATAACTTGAATATTATAATGGGGAAAATAATAGCTGTTGCCAATCAAAAAGGTGGAGTTGGAAAAACAACAACATCTGTTAACTTAGCAGCTTCATTAGGAGCGCTTGAGAGGAAAGTATTGCTAATTGATGCAGATCCTCAAGCAAATGCTACTTCTGGCTTAGGGGTAGATGTTGAGGGGGTTGAAATAGGTACTTATGAAGTGTTAGAACACAGTTATACTCCAGCAGAAGCAATTGTTGAATGTACAGCGCCAAACGTACATTTAATTCCCGCTCATATTGATCTTGTTGCAATAGAAATAGAATTAGTTGATAAAAAAAATAGAGAATATATGCTAAAAGAAGCATTAAAATCTATAAAAGATCAATATGATTATATTATTATTGATTGCGCTCCTTCATTAGGGTTATTAACTTTAAATGCATTAACGGCAGCAGATTCTATTATTATTCCTATTCAATGTGAGTATTTTGCATTGGAAGGACTGGGCAAGTTGTTGAACACAGTAAAAAGTGTTCAACGTTTGCACAATTCAACTTTAGATATTGAAGGATTATTATTAACCATGTACGATTCTCGCTTGCGTTTATCAAATCAAGTTGTAGAAGAAGTGCAAAAGCACTTTAATGAGATGGTCTTTGATACAATTATTCAGCGAAACGTTAAATTAAGTGAAGCTCCAAGCTTTGGCGAGAGTATTATTAATTATGATGCAACAAGTAAAGGAGCAATGAATTACATTAATTTAGCAGAAGAAATTGTAAGGAAAAATCATTAATTAAGGAAAAAGATTATGGCAAAAGCAATAAAGAAACAAGCTTTAGGAAGAGGATTATCTGCATTATTGAAAGATCCAGAAAATGATATAAAATCAATAGATGATACCAATGCAGAAAAAGTAGTTGGTAATATCATTGAATTGGATTTAGATGCAATTGAAATTAATCCTTTTCAGCCGCGTACTAATTTTAATGAAGATTCTTTACAAGAATTAGCAATAAGTATTGAAAAATTAGGAGTAATTCAACCAATTACTGTCCGAAAAGTTGGCTTTAATAAGTATCAATTAATTTCGGGAGAAAGAAGATTGCGTGCTTCTAAGTTGGCGGGTTTAACATCTGTACCCGCTTATATAAGAATTGCCAATGATAATGATTCTTTAATTATGGCTTTGGTAGAAAATATTCAACGTCATGATCTAGATCCAATAGAAATTGCAATGTCTTACCAACGATTGATGGAAGAAATTAGCCTTACACAAGAGCAAGTAAGTGAACGAGTAGGAAAGAAACGTTCAACAATTGCAAATTATTTGCGTTTGTTGAGGTTAGATCCGATTATTCAAACAGGAATTCGCGACGGATTTATAACAATGGGGCATGGTAGAGCAATTATTAATATTGATGATTTTGATGTACAAACAGATATTTATCACAAAATAATTTTAGAAAACTTATCTGTAAGAGAAACCGAAGCATTAGTGAAGAAATATCAAGAAAATATTTCTCCAGAAATAGTAAAACAACCGGCAAAGAAAAGTCAATTAGAATTGCCTGTAACTTATAAACAATCATTCGGTAAGTTTTTTGGTACTAAAGTAGATATCAAGGCAAACCCAAATGGTAAAGGAAAAATTACTATTCCTTTTTATTCAGAAGAGGATTTAGAACGTATTATCAAACTTTTAGATAAGTAGTGAAAAATAAATTACTGATACTTTTCATTTTTTGTTTGTATTCTTGTTTGGTCTCTGCTCAAGCACAAGAGGTAAACACTAACAAAAATGAAACAAGAAAAAATACTGAAGATTCTATCGATCCAGTAGCACCTTCACGAGCAGCTTTTTATTCCGCGGTTGTTCCTGGTTTAGGACAAATTTATAATAAGAAATATTGGAAATTGCCTTTGGTATATGCAGGTATTGGTGTGCCTGTATATTTATGGATGGATAATCAAAAGAATTACGATCATTATAGAAATGAATACAAAAATAGATTGCAGGGTAATACTAGCCAATTAGATCCTAGATTAGCAGGATTAGATGATGAACGATTAGTAGATGGACAGAATTTTTATAGAAGAAATAGGGATTTGTCTGTAGTTATAGCGGTTGGGTTTTATATATTAAATATCGTTGATGCTAATGTTGATGCGCATTTGATGCAATTTAATGTAAATGACAATCTTACAATCAAGCCTGTAATCGAATATGATTCAAGAAATTTAAATCAACAATACCAATATGCAATTAATTTGCAATATAGATTGAAATAAAAAACATATGAATATAGCTTTGTTGGGTTATGGTAAAATGGGTCAGATAATAGAAAGAATTTCTATTGAAAGAGGACATACCATAGCATATATTAAAAAAAGTAACGAGATTATTGGCGATTTATCAAAAGCAGATGTAGCAATAGATTTTAGTGTTCCATCGGTTGCCGTAGAAAATGTAAAATTAGCTTTAGATTTTGGTGTACCTGTGGTTTGTGGAACAACAGGATGGTTAGAATATTATGATGAGGTAGTAAAGTATTGTAAAGAGAAGAACGGAGCATTTTTATATGGCTCAAATTTTAGTTTGGGTGTAAATGTTTTTTTTGAATTAAATAAGTATTTAGCAAAAATGATGAGCTCGTTAAATGAGTACAAAGTTTCTATACAGGAAATTCATCATACACAAAAACTAGATGCACCAAGCGGAACAGCTATTACGCTTGCAGAAGGTATTATTGAAAATACAAATTACGATTCTTGGATATTAGAAAAAACTACTACTAATCCAAAGTCAATTGTTATTGATGCGGTAAGGGAAGATAAAGTACCAGGTACACATTCTATTTATTACGATTCGGAAATAGATCAAATAGAAATTAAACATACAGCTCATTCAAGAGAAGGATTTGCTTTGGGAGCTGTTGTAGCCGCAGAGTGGATTAAAGGAAAACAAGGCGTTTTTTCTATGAAAGATGTTTTAAATTTATAGAGCAAAAATAAAATCTCCAAAAAAAAGATTATGACAATAGCACAATGGTTGATATTTTTTCTACTTATTCAAGTAATTCATTTTATTGGTACTTGGAAGCTTTATCAAAAAGCGGGTAGAAAATCATGGGAAGCAGCTGTACCAGTTTATAATGCTGTGGTATTAATGAAAATAATTAATCGTCCTTGGTGGTGGGTAATTCTTTTATTTATACCAATTGTAAATCTAATAATGTTTCCTGTAGTTTGGGTGGAAACCTTAAGAAGCTTTGGTAAAAAATCTACCTTAGATACAATTTTAAGTGTAGTTACTTTTGGATTATATGTGGCATATGTAAATTATATGTGCGATGTTACTTATAGAGAAAATCGCTCATTAAAGCCAGAAACAGAAGCAGGAGAATTTGTAAGTTCTGTGCTGTTTGCAGTTGTTGTTGCTACGGTAATTCATACTTATGCTATACAACCTTACACTATTCCTACCTCGTCATTAGAAAAAACCTTATTAGTTGGCGATTTTTTATTTGTAAGTAAGTTTCATTATGGTGCGCGTACACCTATGACAACTGTGGCTTTACCAATGGTACATGATACTATTCCTGTAGCAGGAAAAAAATCATACAGCGTAAAACCATCGTTGCCTTATTTTAGATTACCTGGTTTTCAAAAAATTAAACACAATGATATTGTGGTGTTTAACTGGCCAGTAGATACAATTTATAAATTTAACGATATCCAAAAACGTCCTGCGGTTTTTAAACCTATTGACAAGAAAACAAATTATGTAAAAAGAGCAGTTGGTTTACCTGGAGAAGATATTTCGGTAAAAGATGGAGTTGTGTACATTAATGATAAAGAGCTTCAATTAAACGATAGAGCTAAAGTTCAGTACAGTTACTTAATTGAAACTGATGGTAATCTTGATTTAAGATCGGCATTGACAAAAATGAATGTAACAGATTTTGTTTCTTATGTAGAAAATATGCCTGGTACCATTTATTTTCAAGCATTAACTAATGATGATATCAATTATTTAAAAACTTTTAGTTCTGTAAAAAACATCATTAAAAGTCCAGATATGGCTAATTTATTCGGATACAATTACCCTAAAGGATATATTTTTCCGCATGATAAAGCAGATTGGACAGAAACGAATCTTGGACCAATTCATATTCCAGCAAAAGAGGAAACGATTGTGCTAACGCCTGATAATATTTCGATGTATAAACGTGTAATTGGAGTTTATGAAGGGAGAG
Source organism: uncultured Flavobacterium sp. (assembly GCA_947626185.1). Lineage (GTDB taxonomy): Bacteria > Bacteroidota > Bacteroidia > Flavobacteriales > Flavobacteriaceae > Flavobacterium. The sequence goes on along the minus strand of CANQRD010000079.1, from coordinate 3,008 downwards.
ATTTACAGATAAAAGACGATGGTATTTATATTGATGGAGTAAAAACGGATAAATATACTTTTCAACAGAATTATTATTTCATGATGGGTGATAATAGAAATAATTCTGAAGATAGTAGAATGTGGGGATTTGTACCAGAAGATCATATCGTTGGAAAACCAGTTTTTGTTTGGATGAGTTTAGACCCTTCTATTCCATGGTCAAAAGCGTTAGACAAAATACGTTGGAATCGTATGTTTATTACAGTTAACGGAAACGGAGAGCAAAGGTCATATTTTCCTTATTTCTTAATCTTAGTAGTGGGTTGGGGAGGATATAGTTTTTACAAAAAGAGAAAAGATAAGAAAAACTCTGAGTATTAGAATATAGAATAAAATGAGTAAACCAAAAGTATTGTTGCATCCTACCTATTTTCCTTCAATCAGTAATTATGTAGCGATGGCTCAAGCCCAAGAAATTATTTTTGAAGTAGAAGATAATTTTCAAAAGCAAACCAATAGAAATAGGATGTATATTCATGGTGCTAACGGAATTCAGATGTTGAATATTCCAATTAAGCACAATGCTAATTTAGCAAATCGGAAATTTAAAGATGTAAGAATAGAACACGCTTTTGGTTGGCAAAAACAACATTATAAAAGTTTAGAAGCTGCTTATAGAACTTCGCCTTTTTTCGAATACTTTGAAGACGATATAAGAGGAATATTTGAAACACCGGTTGAATTTATGTTAGATTTAAATTTAGCCATTCATGAAGTGATAGCAGATTGTTTAGGTGTAAAATTTCCTTTTACTGAAACAACAGAATATTTTAAAGTGATTGAAGATACTGATTGTTTAGATGCAAGAAGCCTAGTAAATGGCAAAAAAGACGGAAATATTTTTGAAACATACACACAAGTTTTTGATGATAAACATGGTTTTCTTTCTAACTTAAGTATTTTAGATTTATTGTTTAATGAGGGTAGAAGCGCAGTTGATTATTTAAAACGACAAGAACTTCACTTATAGATATAAAAAAAGACTGTTGAAAAACAGTCTTTTTTTTGTTTATTATTTCTTTCTTTCTGGATTGTCATATAATTTTAGCTCAAATACTAAATCTGTATTTGGTGGAATAACTCCTCCAGCTCCGCGCTCACCATAAGCTAAGTGAGATGGGATGAAAATTACTGCAGTATCGCCCAATCCCATTTGCTCTACACCTTCAATAAAACCAGGAATTAAACCTGTTTTAGCACCAAACTTAAAAGGAATTGGAGTGTATTGGTTCATATCTGCTCTTTGTTGATTAAAAACTTCAAAGTCTTTTGATAATTGCTCATCGCTTGAGTCAAATAAAATACCGTTTTCAAAAAATCCTGAATAGTCAATATAAACATCTTGACTCATAGCAGGTTTTTTACCATTTCCTTTTTCTGTAATTATATAAGCTAAACCAGAGTCAAGCACAGTTGCTTTTGCTTTTCCATCTTTAAATAAAGTAGCGTATTTTTCTTTTACTTTATTTAAACGTTCTTCTTTTTCTTTTTTAGCAGTTGCTTCTTCTTCAAAATATTTTTTGAAAACTTTTACTGCATCAAATTTTTTAGCTTCTTTTCCTTGGCGAATAATTTTTACGCTTTCTATTACATCTCCTTCAGTAATAGAATTTACAATATCCATACCTTCAACAACGTATCCGAAAACAGAATGTCTGTTATCTAAAAATGGGGTTTCTTTATGTGTTATAAAGAATTGACTACCGTTAGTAAATGGGCCTCCATTGGCCATTGAAACTGTTCCTGCTTGGTTGTGTTTTAAATCGTCAGAAAATTCGTCTTTAAATACATATCCAGGGCCGCCAGCTCCTGTTCCTGTAGGATCTCCAGCTTGTATTACGAAATCACTCACTACACGGTGAAATTTAATTCCATCATAGTAAGGTTTGTTTTTGTATTTTTCATCTACAAAAGGATTTTTACCTTCTGCTAAACTCACAAAGTTAGCCACAGTTATAGGAGCTTTTTCGTACTCTAGATCGATTACAATAGTTCCTTTGTTAGTTTTTATATCTGCATAAAGACCATCAGGTAAATCTGATTTTTGCGTCGAGCAAGATATTAAAGCGACTAAACTTAAAAATAAACTTGTCATTTTTTTCATTGTTTTAGTTAGATTTGTTGATTGATTCTAAATTTATTACAAAAATCAAAGGTTGATTTTTTGTTATTTTATTTTGATCTCCCATATAACCGTAAGCTAATAAGGAAGGACTTAATACTTTAATTGTTTCTTTTGGTTTTAGTATTTTTAGACTATTTCGTAAAACAGGTAAAATATCTTCTTCATCTACTTTGTAGTTGAGTGTACCAAAGTCTGATTTAGCATATAGTAAACTATCACTTGTGTCATAAACTTCGTAGCTATAACTTACTATGTTGCCTTTTTCAGGATAAACAGAATCTTTTATTTGTCTGTTTAAGTAAGTGTACCAAAAGCCTTTGTTGGACTGTATATAATCGTTTTTTTTGTCTTTTTCTATATATTCTTGAAAGAACAGCTCCTCATCTACAATCATCTCTGTATTTCTTTTTATAGAAAGTTCTGTTTCAGTTGATTTAGATTTTGCTATTGGTTTTCGGCTAATTTCTTGTTTTTTACAACTAAAAAACAAAGTACACAATATTAAAAGATAAAAATTGTATTTATACATAAAACTCTTGCTTTTTATTTTTTACAATGTCTGTATATTTTTTAATTGTTTCTTCCAATGATAAATATGATTTTCCACCAGCTGCATTAATATGCCCACCACCTTCAAAGTATTTTCTAGCTAATTGATTTGCATCGAAATTGCCTTGTGAACGAAAGGATATTTTAATGATTCCTTCGTCTTTCCTTTCAATAAAAAATGCAGTTAAATCAATTCCTTTAATTGATAATCCATAATTTACAAAGCCTTCGGTATCACCTTTTTGATGAGTAAATTCATGTAAATCTTTTTCGCTTAAATATAAATAAGACGA
>CANQRD010000078.1 GCA_947626185.1 uncultured Flavobacterium sp. | reverse complement strand
AAAATCCTAAAAGCAAAAAATGGTCTAAATAAATCCGCCTAAAATATCTACGGTTAATCCTTCTGCACCAAATGCTGTAAGTCTGGATCGTTCTTAATTCGTTCTATTTCCGTTTCAACGATATGTAAAATATCTTGTTTTATTTGTCTGTAATTCCGCTCAATTTCCTGTTTCATATAATCAATTCCTTCTCCATCGGAAAAAGTTAGAATTTGTGGAATCTGTTGATACGATTTATTTTCAGCGGTAACTTTTTCATTATCAACGATGATTTCAGAATGAAATATCTTTTGCTCAATACGTTCATCAAAATTATCGGATACAGCACCAACAAACATACCTTGAGTTAAGGTTGAGATTTTGGAAGCAGGTATCAAACTGTCTAATTGCGTAGAAATAGAAGTAGATTTATCATTTCGGTTAATGGTCATACTTTGGCGTTTCTGCAACACCTTACCGAATCGTTCTGATAAATTTTTCGCTGTTTCTCCAACCACCTGCCCACTAAAAATATTACCCACCGTATTTTGAATAACCTTAGCTTCTTTATCCCCATAATCACGAATGAGTTGCGAAAAATCCTGAAATCCCAAACAAACAGCTACTTTATTGCTTCTCGCTGTTGCAATCAAATTGTCCAATCCTCTAAAGTAAATCGTGGGTAATTCATCTATAATAACCGAACTTTTTAACTGTCCTTTTTTATTGATAAGCTTGACAATTCTAGAATTATAAAGTCCTAATGCCGCAGAATAAATATTCTGACGATCTGGATTATTACCCACGCACAAAATCTTTGGTTCTTTCGGATTATTGATGTCCAGTGAAAAATCATCGCCTGTCATTACCCAATACAAACTAGGTGAAATCATTCTTGACAATGGAATTTTAGCCGATGCAATTTGTCCTTGTAACTGATCTTGCGCTCCGCCTTGCCACGCATCCATAAAGGGTGATAAATAATTTTCTAAATCGGGATAAGATGTCAGAATCGTAAATACATCCGAATACTTTTTGTTCAGAAGCTCGATAGCGTGTGGAAATGTGCAGTATTTTCCATTTTCATAAATCTTCAAATACCATATAATAGCGGCAAGTAAAATAATGGGAGACTCTACAAAGAAATCGCCCTGTTTTTGAATCCATGACCTGTTGAGGTTTAGCATGATCGTATGGGCGGCTTCATACGCATCGGATATATCGGTCATAAAATCAGGATTCAATGGATTACAACGATGACTTTTGCGTGGATCATCAAAGTTTATCACATAAAACTTTGGTGGAACTTGATACTTATCCTGATGTTTTAAGAGATGATTATAGGCAATGGTGGAAAGATCATCGAATTTGAAATCATAAATGTACATTGAAAAACCTTTTTCGATGTGTTGCTTGATGTAATTATTCACAACGGCATAGGATTTTCCTGAACCAGGAGTTCCTAATACAATCGTTGCTCGAAAGGGATTTACGACATTAATCCAACCGTTATTCCATTTGTTTTTATAATAGAATTTTGTTGGAAGATTGACTGAATATTCATTTTCCATCAACTTGGTTTCTTGCTGAAAGCTTTCGTTTTCGTTATTAAATACGTCATCCATCAGGTTGTTCTTCAACAGTCTACTCATCCATACACCAGCCATCAGCAAAGAGATATAGCCTAATGAAACAGTAAGAATATACAGAAATGTACCGATTATAAAAGGCAATTTTAGTAGAGGTGTATTCAGGAAGAATAGTACAAAACCAACGCCCAACGCAATGTAAATTTTAGTCCACGTGATCTTTTCATTTTTAACGCCTTTTGTACCCAAACAACTTAAAGCCAGCAATATTAAAGCAAAGACTTTGGTATATAGTGTATGTTCAAAAAGTTTGGCAGTACGATTGAAGTTGCCCAATATTTTATTGATAACTTCTAACGTCCATCCTCGTTCTAAAAAGAAACCGTAACAAAACCAATAAAGATGCATTAGCACCAAAAGAATACTCACTGCTCTCATAAAAGCCATTATTTTGGCTAAACCTCTTAAATCGTCTTCTCCCTGCATTGTTTTAATTTTAATGTTCGGGCGTGAATTTAAGAGGAATCTGGAATGACTATAATAATATGGCAGTAGTTGACGGTTTGTGGCAGTATTTGGCACGATTAAAAATATCGTCATCCATTAATTTTATTCTTTTCTTCCAAAAGTCTATTTAAACCTTTAATGAAATTTTCAGATTGCTTTTCCTTTAAAAGTATTTCCTTAAGTTGAAGCCAATATTCAATACTAACATTATCAAGTATACCGGTACATATAATATACGCCAAATCTTGTTCAAAGCAATCCCATTTATCATTATAAAGAATCTCATTACGAGCAGAATTTAAATCTAAATCATTTTTTCCTCCAATATCTAAAATAAGTAACATTGGAAATGGCCATCTTAGTAATGCTTTTTTATCTCTGCTATAAATAGTTGGAAATAAACTTTCTGGATAAAAAATCCCATGAATAGAAACTCTAGATTCTGACTTTGCTAAGTTAGAGTAACTGGAACTTTGTTTTATTTCACCATCATCCGTAATGCCAATTGTCGAACTGTTTTTACGAATTTCATTAGTATTGTACTTTAGTTCCATACTCAATTCGTAATCCACATCATTTATACTAACAGTCTCAGACAATTTATCAATATTAGAAACTGGAACTCCATTTTGTTCTATAAAAGCCAAATTTGCATTTCCCTCTAAGCCATTTAATTTAAAGCTAAACTCAATTTCATTTAAATTGTCATCACTTTTCCAATTGTAATCTTTTAAAGATTTTGCTTTAACCTCATAAAAATCTTGCTTGGTGTATGAGATATCTTCTTTATCAGTAATGATTTGGACAGGGATTTCTGGTTTAGAAATAGATTGTTTGACAACACGAATAAACTCTTCATTTCTTAATTTATCCCATGGATTTTTTGCTTTACGCAAAATTAGCTTGGTTGAAGTCCCTGGTTCTTTTTTATTACTTTTTGTTGTAGTGAATATACTATCATATCCTTCAACATTTATTTTTAATGGGGTATCGTACTCATATTGTTCAAGTAATCTTTTAGTTTCAACTTCCATTGAATCAGCTACCATAAAACATGATAAAATTCCAATACCGAATCGTGAAATTGGCTTAAAGTTTAGGTTACTATTAGCCTGAAGATCAAAAAAATCACGTGATTTGTAATACGAAGAACCTATTTTTGAATAGTATTTATCGATAATATCTTGATTCATACCAATTCCGTTATCTATTACCTCAAGATAATCTTCATTATCTTTTGTGTAATATTTTATAGTAATTAATGGTTCGTAGGGGGCTCCCCATTTTTTATGTAATGCTTGACTAAGTAAACAAGCATCTATGGAGTTTTGAATTAGCTCTCTTAAAGCAACTTCTGGTTTTCCGTATAATTTTGTCCCCATTAGCAAATCTATAACTTGATTCTTGCTTAAATGAAAGCTAGTATCACGGTATAGATAAATAGGCTCACCTGTTAAAATATCTTTTTCTGCTTGAATTTTATCTCTATTGATACTAGTTGGTAGTTCAATTATATATTTATCATTAGAAGATGTTTTTGAAAGTATTACGTTACAGTTTTTCAATTCATTATCAATCATATCACAAAACTTCCTAACACTAGCTTCTATTGCTGGATGCTTACATGTAGCTGAAAAAATAATACTATTAGGTGTAATTGACCATGCTTTAATACTTCTGTGTTTTTCCCATTCTTTTAAAGAAACAGGATTTCTGACTGCTAAATGTGAAAATAGAACAGATGGAGTTCTCTTTCCATCAAAATCAAGTAAATCTGCTAATCTTAAAATTACACCTAAGAAAGGTAAGTTTATAGTCGTATTTTCATCGCATAAAACATCTGTTTCCATCTGTAATAAAGTCATTGCATCTTCATTATGGCTAAAACATAATTGTGCAAAATATAATGTCAAATCCTGATCACGATATAGTATTTTACCTTTCCAATCTTGATTTATAATTTCTCTAGCTCTCTGTGCATGAGTAGTTCTTATATATTCAGAAATTAAAAATGAATTTACTAGTTCAGCTTGAGAGATTTTCCCAATCTCGATTAACTTTTGTATTTCTTCTAATTTTTCTGGATAGGTATTTGAGAACCGATTGAATTTTTGGTATTCATTTATTTCATATTCAGAAGGTTCTGTATTTTCCCAATCTTTTTTCCATGCTCTAATTTCCTTTTCTTTTGGAGCCATTCCAATATCATGGAAAAATGCAGTTAATATAAGTAAAAGCAATTCAGGCTCAGATAATTGTTTTAGTTTTTCAGGAGTAATTATTTTTTCCATTAGGTATAAAACGCGAAAAAGGTGGTCACCATCATGCAATGTATATTCGGGCATATACTTTAACACTAGTTTTGATTTCTGATAAGCGTAATCTACAGATTCAAATATTAAACTTAATTGTTGACTCTTTATAGCCTTCCCTACAGCTTCTAATTTATCTTCTAAAACTTTATAGATGTTGCTTTTAGCTAATCTTAACTCTATCTCGGTTTTCCAATCTGTCATTTTATATTTTTTATATAATTAAAAATATTGGTATTTTTCGAATAACATTATTTTATTTCTTTTAATTCAGATATTTTCTTTTTGATTGCATTAAAGCGTTGTATTTCCTCATTTAGATTTTCTATTTCAGGTTTCTTATACGCATATTTATCGCTATGAGAATGCCCTTCCATATAGCGACAACATTGATAAAAGCTATCTAATATCTCATCTCTTATTTCAGTTGTAAAAAATACACTTTTCAAACTATCAACGCTAACTCTTTCTTCAAAACGTTGCACAACGCCTTTGAAAAGTCCGAAAACAACTTGTGTTTCGTAGCTTGTTCTTAAAGCAGCAAAACCATTTTTAATTTTATCTTCTCTTTGTTCAGGTGCAGATTTTTTGGCTGCATCATAATATCCTTGTGCTTTACCCGAAGTTTTGTAATCTTTCTCAAATGATGGTGTGTTTCTCAACCAAATTGTACCTGGTTGATTCCCTCCAATATTTTCAATCCAATGGCAATCGTTAGTAGTATTCTTTTCTTTACAATGACCTATCAACGATGAAACAAAAACCAAATCGTGTGTAAAAATAATTACTTGTTTTTGCAAAGCTTCTTGTGCAAGTCGCTCTGCAATTTCACTTTTTCGCCTTTCGTCCAACGAAGTAACTGGGTCGTCAAAAATAATTCCTTTGTTTACTTCGGATAAGTGCATTTCTGCAAGAAAATCAGCAATGGCAATTACTTTTTGTTCACCCTCACTTAAAATCGCATTAGGATTTTTTCCTTTTAGTTTGAGTTGTCTGTAAGATTTTCCTGCCGAACCTGTATGATTAATGTCAATTCCGAAATTTCCGTTCAGTTTTTTACATTCTTCATTAAAAACATCAATGTATTTTTGATTGAAATACTTGTTTGATAATGCTTTTTCTGTTTCTGTTATTTTACGTTTTGAATAATCAGCTTTTCCGGCCTTTTTAATCCAAACTTGATTATTCACAAAAATGTCAAACTTAAAAAAATGAGTATTAAACTTTTCTTTGTGTTCTAAAAATGTTTTAGAGCCTAGTAATTTTTCCAATTCTTTACTTTGCGCATCTTCTTTTAGATTTTTGATTAAAGTATCAATAGCCGTTTCAATTGCTGTATGTTGTTTAATGCTGATTTGTATTTCTGCTCTTTCGTTTGCAATTTTACTTTGAATATCAGCAATGACATTTTTAGCAAGTGTTTTCTGTTCAGAAAGTTTTTGATTAAATATTTCTAATTCAATCGGATATTTTTCAGTCAGCCAAATGGTAAGTGTATTGTCTTGCGGAAATAAATCAAAGTTTAATTTTTCGTAATTCTCTTTGGCTTTATCCAGTTTTTCTTGAGCTTGCTTTGCGTTTTGCTCCGCAACGCTTTTTATAAAAGTCCAATAGTTTGAAATTAGTTTTTGTGCTTCATCTGAGAGTGGTTGTTGGCAAAGCAAACAGTTATCACCATTTTCGGGATAAACTAAATTTTCAGCTTTTTGCGTTTTAGCAAATTCTTCCGTAGAAACGATGAAATTTTTCCATTCGGTTGTTCCAACGTTTTCAATTTTATCGGTTTTAAAATTTTCTATTCCTTCAGATTTTGCTGTCGCTTCTTTTAAAACACAATCCGAAATAGCAATTTTTACTTTTCCAATAATTTCGGTTGCGAAATATTGATTTAGTTTTTCAATCTTTTGTTTATTTTGAACCAATAAATTTTTAATGTTCTCAAGCGTTTTTATTTCTTTCTCTTTTCCTTTGGAAGCCAAAAGAAGCTCATCATACTGTTTTTGTATCGCCTCTTTTTGACTTTTATCTTCATCAGAAAAAGGCGTGTGTTTTTTTAGGTCATCAATATTTGTATTAGCATTTAAATTTTGAACAAGTGCTTTTATTTCAGAATTGCCGTCAAACAATGCCGATAAATCGTTTGCTGTATTGCCTATTTGTTTGGCTTGAATGTCGGCATTTAGTTTTTGCTCAACACGAATGATTGCATTTGTATAATCAGCAAAAAAACTTAATCCTGCTGGTCTAAATTCAAATTCATTTTTGCTTTCAAGGTGCTTTAAAACGCTGTTTCCATCAAAAACTGCAAATTGCTCAAACTCTGCATTTTCTTTGTCCGCATATTCTAAAGAGTTTTCAGCGTTGTTTGATTTAAAAGTAAATTTTGCATTAATAGGTTTATGTCCGTTGTCAATATGAATATTTGGCAGAATTGGTTCGGGTGCTTTTGAATAAAAAACATCTTTCAAAAGTCTTACATAACCTGACTTCCCTGAACCATTTGCACCATAAACAATAGTCAAATTCGGACTAAACTCAATTATTTGGTTTTCAGTTAAGGCGTTTACTCCTTCAACATTTTCAAGTTTAGTAAGAAGTAAATCAGTTTTATAGTTTCCCGAATTTTCAGCATTATAATCAATAGAAATTTCTGTTTGTTCTGTTTCGTCTTTAAGTTTTAATTGTTCAAGCAAATAAGTATGAGAAGTATCAATATCGTTATCAGAAATAGCATTACCTGTCAGAATTTTCTCAGCAAGGAATTTTGCCCAATTCGGTAGTCCGTCTGCAAATTTCTTCACTTCCATTTCAAGCGTTTCTCCTTGTTGCTCTAAGGCTAAGTTCTTTTTCATAATTTATTTGATTTGTAAAATAAAGCTCCAATATTTTATTAACACCTCCTATATAATAAACTATATACAGAAAAGCTAAATTTCACATATTTATACTGTATTTGGATGCTAACGGATATTTGGCTTTCAGCTAATATACGTCATTATTTCTTCATAAATAGTACATTCACACGAGACTTAAAACTCACCTTTTACGCGTCCTCTTTATCTTCATTTTATTAGCAAAATCCTGTTCCTCATAATCTTCACCCTGTATTTCTGGCAATAGACCTCCTAGAGCTTCAATCAAACCATCTTTGTGTTTTGGTTCTGTATTAAGGAAATCGAATAAAGAATGAGGTTCTTCTTTAGGAAGATTTGTGTCATTGGTTCTAGATGGGGTCTGTGGCAATTCAAAAGTATCTTTGATATCAGGTTTAATATTATTGTTCCAATAATCATTGAAGGTATTTGCTGAAAGTTCTTTTCCTAAGCGCGAACCGTTCCAAACCGATCTAGAATTGTGATCTATAAACGTGATCCCATAAATACGCCCTGTATCATTTCTTCGGACTACTACATTGATTCCTTGTTCACTTAAGTGCTTTTTAAAATCGTGCTCTTTGTTTGTAGATTGCAGCGCCATGGTAACGGCTGATTGTAAAGTTTGCTTAGTCGGTGTATTTTTTAGAGTTGTTTTGCATTTTGAAAAGTGGACTTCTAAAGCAGTAAGTCCAGCATTTTCCCCAAATAACGAAGCTTTAAACGGATGCCCAGCTCTTTCACCTTTCTCATTTAATGGGATGTACAATAACCCCCGCTTTGCCTTTCCGTGTAATTCTCCTTCTACCTTTTCGGTAGTAATATTAAACAAAGAAAGTAAAGCATTGTATTCTCCTAAAGTCTGAAATTGGTAGTAGTTTGGCAGGTGCCGAATGACTGATGCAATTTGACTTTTTACATCACCAGCCTTATAATTCACAGGACGAAATATCTTATCTGCTTGTTTCCGTTCTTTATCCGTGGCAGGGATTAATCCGTGTTTTCTTTCCAACTCGCGACAAAGATTCATCGATCTCATTTTCTCAAATTTGTCCGAAATCTTTTGTCCATTTTCATTCACACAAACTGAAACAATATGGATATGACTACGGTCAATATCCGTGTGTTTGAATACCAAAAAAGGTTGTTCACCATAACCCATTTCCTGCATATATTCCTGCGCTATTTCCTGAAATTTATCATCGCTCACTTGGTCTTTTGGATCGGGATTCAGCGAAATATGCAACGTGTGTTTTTCTGTATTTCGGTTTGCAATCAAATACGGTTCAAAAGATTGGGTTAATTGTCCTACAGTATATACTCCGTTTGTTGTTTCAATTAGTTTATTAGTGAACAGAATTTGTCCCTTTTCTTTCTCTACTTTCAGATTGTTATATGCCAAAGCACCGTATAGATTTGAGCTTCTTCCAATTTTTGCTATCATTTTTAAGGTTCTTTTTTAAGATATTCCGTTTCAAATTCTTCCGTTAGCTGAATGATTTTTTGACATAAAATTGCCATTTCAGCCGTCTGTTTTTCCAATTTATAAAGGAAAGCTGCTGCTTTTTTCTCCGAAAAATGACGGTATAACAGCTTTACAATTTGATTATAATTTACTCCGATTGCTCTAAATTGACTGTGAAACGAAGTCAATCGCATATAAAAATCAACGGTTCCTTTGTCAATTTTAACCGACTTCATCTCCTTTCCAAATACTTGTGAAGTGATAAAATGTGCCTTAACCAGCATACCTGATTGTTCAAAAAGGGTTAGAAATCTGGCATGTTCTTCCTCTGTAAATGAAATCGAATACCGAATTTTAGCTGGATCTGTTTTCGGAGGTCTCCCTCCTTGTTTTTTAAAACTCTTTTTACTTGTCATAATCATCCATTTTAATTCTCACAAAAAGCCGACTTCGGAGGATTTTTCTGCTCCCGGCTAGGGCAAGTTGTTTTGAGCATCGGAATACTTTTCGAGCTGCTCAAAACACAACTTGCCGTGTTCTGGTGAACACAA
>CANQRD010000077.1 GCA_947626185.1 uncultured Flavobacterium sp. | reverse complement strand
TAAACCTTGATACTAGACCCGAACGTCTTAATTACTAGTCTGATACTTTTTAGTGAAATCAACAAAGTCCTAGTCGAGTACTAAGCCTTTAATATAGCTTTGAGCACTTAATGGTTCACTTTGTTGATTAGGTTTGTTAATACTATTCTTTAAAGTTATCAATTTTACATTTAGCAAATCTAAAGGGTTGGATACATTATAATTAACATTAAATTTTTTTATTAGCTATGGAAGAAAAGAATGTAAAGAAAACTTCATTGAGATTGTACAAACTTCAAACACAATTAGAAGTCTTAAATGATGAAAATTTAAAACCACTTATCAAAGAAATTGAATCCATTGATAAGAATCTTTTGAAAGAAAATAATTTAAAATTTTCAACAAAAATGAAGAAAGAAATCCTTGATTTTCTATAATTAAAATGCTTTCCAAATTGGAAAGCATTTTTGCTTTTTTTCTTGGATTAAAAGTCCGAAAAGGAAATTAGTTATTAGTTTCTATTACATTAAAATAATATACGTCTGGATAATCCTTTTTATAATCAATTGCATACATTTCATTCATAAAATAATCTTCAATGCTAAATTTTCTATTATACTTTTTACAATATAATCTATAAGATTTCACTTTTTGCATAACTTGCAACATCTTTGTATTATTAGCAATTTTATAAAATACTTTTCTTTCTTCAGAAAAATTTTGGGGATCTACATTAAATTTTTGACAAATAGAAATCCATCTATTTTCTTTCATTATTTTTTTAGAGTTTTTCTTTACTTTTATTTTTTTAGGTTTTACTACTTGTATTTCTTTTTTGGGTGGTTTTAAAACCCAATTTTTACCAGAAAAATTTAAAGCTAATTTACTTCCCCTCTGACTCATAAAAACAAAATCAAAGTTTATAAATATGAATATTAGTTTCCTTACATAATCTTTTCTCTTGGTGATATTCAGCAAAATCTAACATTCCACCTGTTCTTTGCCATATATCTAACCCTCTTCCTAATGATATTATCCATCCATTATCTAAGTTGATACTTCTATCATGAATTGATTCATCAAAACCATAGGTAAAATTAATGTCCATATCAACTAATGTATCACTTAAATCATCGAAAGTATCTATCATTTCAGGAATCTTTTCATCAGTATTAAAAGTTTTTAAATGAATAGATATACTTTGATCACTACTCTTTTTCGATAATACTAAACGGATAAACTCCATTAAATTTCTTACTTGGTAAGGCATTCTAATATATGGATCTATTATTAAAATGGAATTACAATTTAACAAATATTCGCCAAATATTTTTTCATAACTTACATTAGTTTGATTTTCTCTTAATAATAAAGTTTTCGGTTTCAATGATTCAGAACTAGCATCTGTCGTAGTTGAATAAGATTCGGATATTAATTCAGTATTTTCATTTTTTTTATTTTCATTATCTGTAAAACCATATTCAATTTCTTCTAATGTTTGAATTTTAAATATTGTACCATTTTTATCTTCATACTCAAAATATACAGGATCATCATTAAATGTTTCATCCATTTTTATCAATTGATCCTTTACTCTTTTTCGACATTCAATCGAAAAATCCAATAAAAGTTTTACATCATCTTCACTCATATTTAAATTTGGGAAAATGATTTTTACTAATCCAGAGAAAGTTTTTTCAATTGCTGTTTTATCTCTTGTCGTTATGCTATTTGATAAAGTAAAATATTTCTGATAAAGCTTACTACAATCTTCCTTTCTTAAATTTTTTAAAATCTCAGCAATGTAATCTACAATAAAACCAAAGTCGTCTGTAAAAAATTCATTACGCAATTTAGATACTTCCCATCCTGGTATATATGCGTGAATTCTATCTAAAAACGCAGTGTCCTGATAGTCATTAGGTAACGCTTCAAACAGATGTGAATGTTTCATCATATAAGGTACAGAATGATCTGTATTTCCAACAAAAACCATGGATGCTTCTGCTTGATAAACATCTGTTCCTCGTGAAAAAGACTTATTTGCCATATAATTTTTCATGATGTCTACAAGCCCTCTATCAACCTTTTTTGATTTTCCTGCAAACTCATCATATGCTACTACATCCCAATAACCAACTAATCCAATACTTCCATTTGAATTGTTTACAAATAGTTTAGCCTTTGATATTTCTCCTCCTGAAATTAATATTCCATGTGGAGAAAGTTCTGAAAAAATATGAGACTTACCCGTTCCTTTGGGACCTAATTCAATGAAATTGTAATTATTTTCAGTGAATGGAATTAACCTTGAAAGTTGTATTAATTTAGAGCGTGTTGATAATTCTTCCGGATTCAAACCTATGGATTGCATTAGCAGTCCTAACCATTCCTCAGTAGTGAAATGTTGTCTCTGAATTTTATAATCTTCTATATCAACATTAGCAATTTGAATAGGTTTTACGCTTTCAATTATCCAAGGCGGTGTATTACGCTCCTCAACTGCCATATAAGCTACATTTATTAATGACCAAACCCCTTCGGTTAAAATCTTAGAATTAGCTTTTACAATAGCATCTGAAATAGGAATATTATTGAGTCCTAAATTACTAAATCGGGCTTCATATCGGTCTGCTTTATCATTAAGCCGAACAGATATCTTATCAATTATTCTATGATTCCCTTTTTCTCTAATTAAAGATTTTATTATCTCTGCTTCATCTCGATGAACAAAATGATTCGTTATAATAGACTTTACTTTTTCTATTCCATGTTTAATTATCTCTTCGTCATTTGTAGAGCAATGTTGACCTAGTAAATATTCTAATACATATGAAGGCACTACTGCATTTCCCTTTAAATGTTTCGTAAGATCTTTACGTACAATTTTACCTTCAAATTTTTCTACTATTTTTTGATCTAACTCTTTCATCTCTTCTATTTACTTATCAACTAACAATTTTTAAAACTCGTCTATTTCTGTCAATGTATTTATCTTAATCAAATCATTAATTATAGGATTCAATTTATTATGATCTTTATTATAATAAGCTCTTAGATAGCCTACAGATGCTGAAGAACCTAAAGAATTAAGTTCTAATCTAAATTCTACTACCCTTTCAGATGGTTGATTAGATGTCATATTTAAGTCCAATTCAACTTCATTAGTGAGTAGTTGATTTTTAATATCATAGATACCAACAGAAATCGTAATCGCTTGATAATTTTGACCAACAGCATGTTCTTGTAAAATTTTAAACTTAGCTGAACTATTTGCCATGGTTGATATTTGATCAATACGTGTAAAAGTAACATCAGATACTTTTACGTGACGTTGTCTGCTTAGAAATAAAACAGGAACTACTAACTCTTGTAATGAAGCTCCCCCATGAACAAATTGTACTCCAAAGCCACCTAGTTTTTTAAATCTATTAATTCCTTTAGGCAGTATTACATTCGCTTCTGATTTAATATTTGTAGTATTCTTCAAAGGAATCGTATAGGACTCCTTCGAATGATAGTAGTCTGTAGTTATACAGAAACGTGTATGTTCTTTAAGTATATTTTTAACTTCAGGAAAAACTTGTCTCGAGTTTTCTTTTATCTGGTTGTAATTAAATAAAAATCCATGATCTGCAGTAACATAAATATTATACATATTTAAACTATTGTATAGCTTTTTGATCAATAACTTTAATTGATCAATACATTGTTCTACCGCTTCAAACGTGTAAAACTCTGAATTCCTTTTATCACCTATTGCATCCATCCAATTATGATAGATATAAGTAACTTTATTCGCTTTTAAAACACCCCTTTGTTCGCTAATACTTAATCGCATGAATTGTGCATATTCTTCTACAGTAGCATTAGGTTCAACTAACTGAATAATTTTTTCTCTATTAGCACTGTTTGTTTTTATGCCTTTAATCGAATAATCGATAGATTTATCATTTATTATGGCTTCAATTTCATTATTAGGCAATAAGTTTGACATACCCAAATTGGTATAAGAAGGAATTGATGCAATCATACTATTCAATTCTATCCTATTAGTAGAATCTCCTCTTAATCCATTAACTAAATCTTTAGCCAACTCAAATCTAAATCCATCGGAAATAATTACTACTTTCTTATTCGGATTTATATCAATATGATCTTCATAAAAATTATATTGTTTTGGTACTTTCACAGCATTAATATCGAACTGATTCTCTTCCAATATTTTTAACCATGACTGATTTAAATCAATTAAAAATTGATCATAACTTTTATTCAATAGACTAAATACTTCTGTAAATAAAGTAACTTCCTTTTCTCTATCGAGTATTTGATATGCTGTAAAAGCATGACGATAATGTAAGTCTAAAGCAAATAATTCTGATTCATAATTTTTAATATAATCCTCTATATAATTAAAATCAAAATCTCGATAGTTTTTAATTAAGTTGTAATACTTTGCTGTATGCCACAAAAAATCAATCTC
Source organism: uncultured Flavobacterium sp. (assembly GCA_947626185.1). GTDB lineage: Bacteria > Bacteroidota > Bacteroidia > Flavobacteriales > Flavobacteriaceae > Flavobacterium. Next base: position 4,945 of record CANQRD010000077.1, on the reverse strand, counting down.
ATATTGATAATCCTCTTGAATGGTATTTTCTGTCTTCCAAGAAATTATTGTTTCAATAACTTTTAAAGGGTTATCTTTTACGAGCTGAGTTAATGATTCAATTTCATGTTGAATGATATTTGCCGTTTTAATTCCAAACTCTGTTTGTGCTCCATATACCTTTACTAAATTAGCTTCATTTATAGGCTGTCCAAAATGCGATAGAACGTGATCTAGCGTCTTAGATTTCGAACGATCATCCATCCATTCTTTAAAAAAAAGTTCAACTTTTGACAATGTTAGTTCATTATCAATCTTTAAATGATGATAGGGATCTTCTGAACTTACAACTTTGATATTTTTTGTGAGAATGTTGTACTTCAACTCGTAGAAAAGCGATTGAATTTTCGTGAAAACTACTTCTTCTATATGTATATGAACTACTTGATATATTAATTCAGATAAAAAACTTTCTAATTTATCTCTTTTTATCAATTGAAAAATTTTATTAAAAGACTCCTCAGATTCACTCGCTATTTCAAATAGTTTAATAAGATTCATCGTTTCATTACCTACTTTACTTTCATTTAATATAAAAGATAAAATGGTATTTTTAAAACGATATTCATTAAAAGGCTTAGCTGATAAAACGGGTAAAAGCTTTTTCTGATATTTTACAGCCTTTACATATCGTTTAAACTGCATAATAATTGGAGCATGACTGTGATGAATAGCATATTTTGCTAATAAATCAGCCGACTCATCAATCAATAATTCCTCATTAGCATATATCAAATCCGTTAAAGGATAGTTCTTTAGTGAAATTCCTGAAGGTTTTTCAAATGGATGATACAATAAAACCTTTTCATTTGGATATAAAATTTCTAACTCATATTTGATTTTGAAATAATTTTTATCAACTATTAAAACTTTAAAACGGGAGTCGTTTATAGCTAAAATCTCTTCCTTATATTCTTCTTCTTTATCGAAAAATAATAAAAGGGGTGTGCTAATCTCTAATATTTTATTCAGTATTTTTTCTACGATCATCTTAATTTCTTTAATAGCAATTGGTCTATTAATTGTGTTTTATTTAAATCGACTTGATACATTTCTGCATAGTTTTTCCAATTTGAAACAACTTCTATACACGAATTAATAATTCCATCAGGGTTTCTAATAGAATTTTGTTCTGCTATAGTCAGTAAATCTTTTCTTGTTAATTCTTTTCTTTTTCCATTAATACTCAAATTATGTTGACTTACCCATTTGCTATCAGGTCTGTAAGCAAAGCAAACATCATACGCTGGTGCTAATTTCCAAACTCCTTCAGCATTCATTAAAAATGAAAAATTCTTGGTATGATCGTCGCAGTTTCTTGCAATAACATTAAATACCATACGTTTATACATCTGTTCTGCTTCTGCATAAGTTAAGCGAAGCTGGCGCATGGTTTGAAAAATTTGCTCATAACTATATGAAGTAATATTAGCAAAATCATAATGTTGTAAAGCACATAAGGTTTGACTATGTAATTTTTGATTTCCCCTTATACGATCAAAACGTTTGGTCATAAAATGTACACGATTATTTTCTTCTATAAGGCGTGATTCCATAATATCAATTCCAAAGTCTGTAGCCATTTTATAATAAGCCATTTCTACCCTACCATAACCTTTTGATTCGCCAAATTGTACATCGCTCACTTCATCAAACTTAATCAACCAATGCTCAAAACCTTCATCGGCCAAAGTTTGGCCAGACTTTATTTGTCCTGTCTTTTCATTGTATGCAATAATAGCTTTTGGGCGTGCGCCTCCAGCAGATGTTCCCATCTTTAGAACATCCATCATCACATCTTCCATATTCTTTTGAGTTTGAATCGTAAAATTTTCCTTATTTGATAACAAGGCTTTAGTAGTCTCGATTAAATCGCTCAATTCAATATTATAAGATGGAGAATCTTTACCCATTACAGGCTCAAATTCTAATGCTCCCATTCCTCTTTTTCCTATAAAGCATAATAACTCTACTGGATTTAAGCTATCATCTGGTCGTCCTTGTCTTGCTAACCAAGCATTAATTAAATCCTTACCATAACGATCAGGCAAAGCATCAGCTAAAAGTCCGGGCATACCTTTAAAAGTTTCATTGGTTCGGTGTTCAGGAAAACTATATATCCTTTTTGCATTTGGCATTTTAATAGGTGCAATAGGTAATTTATCCAAATTAAATTTTGGATCATACTCAAATGATGCTATTTCTGTATCTGGATCCCACGCAACTGCACCAACACGTTGTCCAAAAATATTTATAAATGCTGTTGTTACCATCCTAAATCATGATTATCATCTCGGATATTACCTTTTTTCATTACACGTTTACGTAATTTTTTTTCACCCTTTGCTAAACGTAGAGGGCTTATTTCTTCCCTTATTTCAAATTCTTTTAACACATACAAGGCGTCTAATATTCGTAATATTTTAATTAAGTTAATTAACGATATTCCTTCTCCACGTTCAAATAAACTTACCGTAGATCTACTTACTGCTGCCTTATCAGCCAATTCTTGCTGATTTATGTTCTGCTTAATACGAGTTTGTTGTATAAACATACCTATTGTAGTAAGAATTGCTTTATCTGATAATATATTAATGTCTGATATAGTACTCATAATATATATTTTTATCTAACAATGATTTATATTTAACACATTGATAAAATAATTATTTCATTGCTAATGTACAAAAAATAACGCATAAACAAATTAAAATATTTTTTATGCGTTACATATCATACGTTATTATTTTATAATAGCTACAGCTCCTTCAAACTTTGCATAGTTAACCGTAACGCCATCATCTAAATCAAATGTATTTGGTTTATTAGCTAAATCTTTCAATACTTGCTCATATTCTTTTAATTCTGAAAGTTGTTTGCCTAAGATTTCAAATTCTTTTAATTCTTGTTTGTTTAAATTAGCTTCGTTATCGTGCATCTCTTGGTGTTTCCCTTTTACATATTCTATATGCGGATGCAGATAATTACGCAAAATCTTTTGTACGGTAAAAGCATCCATACGGTGCATATACACTAGCACACGGAAAGCCGATTTTTGAGGCGATTTTGGATTGGAACAAAACATCCAATAAATTGGTTTTTTCTTGTACATCGTACCAGAAATATGATATGCCCAAAACTGTTCTGTTAACCACTTTTCATAATTCATTCCTAAGCATTGGTTTAGGAAGTTTAAATTTTCGGTATGGCTATCTTCTCCCCAAATGCGATAAATGATATCATCTATTCGTTTTACCGCATCATCAGGAAACGCACAAGCTGAACCCATAATTGGAATAATTGCATCTTCATCAATTTCCATTTGGAAAGGTAAAGTCACATCATTTACTTGATACGGAGCCAATTCTTCATCTGTAGGATTAGGATGTGCAATATGCAAGCCTTTTTTATCTAAACGGTAACGCCCCAATAAAGTACCTACGAGATAAGATAAAAACTGCTGCATCACCACATTTTTCTGAATAGGTAAGTTTACTTCTTTTCCTGCTCTAAAAGATGGCTCAATAGTTTCTAAATCGTCTGCTTTTAGCTCGTCTTGTAAAATGGTAATGTCTTTTAGCTCTACTTCTGGCGTCAACTCGTCTTGTAAACCATAAATATCTATGAAAATACGGTTAAGCTCTTCTTCATTGGCGTGCAATTGGAAGAAATCTTGGCTCACTTCTGCTACCCAAGCTTCATAAGCCTCTACCAAATTAGTTCTGTTTTGACCGATTAATGGATTGCTTTCAAAATCCCAAGAGGTTACGCGAGAATCCCAGTCTTTTTTGGAGATATTTAATGCCAATAATGTTAAATCATTTACTTTATTATCATTTACTGAAATATGAGGTAATAACTTCACAACACCAGGTGAAAAATTTAAAGTTGGATTTAAAATATTTAGATAAAATTTAGCCACTTTCGAATTTAAAAAACCTAACACAAATTCATTATCTTCCTTAATAGGATAACAAGTAGGACCTGCATCTCCTATAACACTACCTTCTAATAAAACTCTACAAGAGAAGTTGTTAGAAGATATAAGTGACCAAGTTAATCCTGATTTAAAAAAGTAATTTATATTCTTACAAGTTCTAGAATATGAGCCATAAAGTTTTGAAGCATATTCTTTAACTTCTAATCCATCGAATTCATAATTGATTACAAAGTCATTATTACCATACCATCTTTTAAATGAACCACCTTTATTATAAGGATACCATTTATCTGTACTCAATTTAGCACTTTCACTATTGTGACCAAAACCTATTTTACGCAAGTTAACTTCAGACCAAAATTTTAAAAATCTGTTATTATCATTGGTAGACATACCTAATCTAGGATCAGATGTATCACCTAAATTATTATTGTCAAAATTATTGATAACTCTCTCACTCGCCCAATACGCAATCGGGCTACCTGGTATTTTATCAAAATTGGTTTGTGAGAAATTGGGGTAAAAATTATTGCCTTTTAAAAATTGTTCTTGTTTCTCGTTATTCGACTTGTAATCAACCAAACGGTAATAAGAACCTTTCGCATTTTTAGGTGTTCCATTTTCTAAAACAAAAGCCGTAGATTGTACCACTTCACCAGACAATTCTTCAAAGGTACGTGGCCCTAAATGCAACATACTTTGAATGGTCTGGTTTAATAATAGATGTGTTCGGTAATTTTCAAAGGAAGACAGGAACATCCAAGAGTGTTGATTAATCATTCCCATTAAACCATTCGAACGGTTTAATGCCAAACACACCTCCATAAATACAGCAAATAAATCTGCCTTTGTCATTGGATACTGTGCATTCACATAATCCTTTAACTGTGCATTCATCGACTTTTGCCCCATATAAGGTGGATTTGCTACTACAGCTGTATATTTTTTACTTAAAGTAAGCGCTAC
>CANQRD010000076.1 GCA_947626185.1 uncultured Flavobacterium sp. | reverse complement strand
ACTTTATTAGCTTCCTACGGTTCCGTTCAACGGGCTTTCATCTCGTGCCCTCCGGGCAAGACGAAAGCTTAGTTATTTTAGGATTTATCCCATTAACCCTTGGATTATTCAACAAAAAACTTGTCTTTACTAATCAATACAAGGGCTATCTACCTTTAATTTTACTCACAGCTTTGGCAAGTGGCTATGAACTTTTTTTTAGTTATTACCTTCAAATAAACAGCAGTTATTGGTTTCAGGTATATGCTATACTAGAGTTTATGGCTATTTATTATTTTTTTAAAAACCTCTTACCTCAAAGACTTAATAGGTATTTAGTAACCTACTTAAGTCTTTTTTTATTAGTTTATCTCTATACTTTTCTATACATATTTCCCGTCAATATACTACAAAGCAAGGCCATTACAAAAGTTACCATCAGCTTTTTTGTCATTGGCTCAACCCTTTATTGGTTAGCCCAATTATTCAACAATCAAAGCATTGATCAACTCTATAACAAGCCGGCTTTCTATTTTATTATAGGTCTTTTTATGTATTATCTCAACACAATTTTCTTTTTTGTGTTAATACAATATGTGTACAGTTTAAACCTGAATTTATACGACTATTGGGTGGTAAATGTAACAGCTACATTATTTTTTCGAATAACATTAATTCTAGGAGTATGGAAAATGATTTACAACTGATTTTTTGGTTAGGTACCGCAATCACGCTTTGTTTATTTGTTGTAGTGGTTATATTAATTTACCTCTACCAAAAAGGAATGATACGTCAATTAGAAGAGCAGAAAAATATTAGAATTCAGGTAGAGCATCAACAAATGCAACTCCTTTCTCAAGAAATACACGACGGTATTTGCAGTGATTTAGCCGCCGTATTAAGGTACTTTGAACACTTTGAAAAAACCAATAATACCAGTCAAAATTCCTTAAAAGAACTAATAAAACTAAGCTATCAAAATGCACTTAATTTATCTTATAATCTTTACCCATTAGAAATTGAACAGTACAATATGGTTGATCTAATTCAACAATACATCAATAGAATTCAAAAGATCAGTCTTTTGCAAATAGAGTTTACCAGCAACGAACAAACCTTCCATTTATCCAAAACCCAAAAGATCGAACTCTATCGAAGTTTACAAGAGTTACTTCAAAATATTTTAAAACACAGCAAAGCAACCAAGGTTATTATAAACACCAATTGGAGTGTCAACCATTTAATTTTACAAATCAAAGACAACGGAATTACCTATGATTTTATCGCCTTAAGCAAAGGTAAAAAAGGCATAGGACTTCTGAATGTTCTCGCTCGAACCAAACATATAAAAGCCATCCTTACCCATAAAAGCCAAGAAGGAAACAATCAAATAAGCATTAAAATAAATAAGCCATGAGTATTCGAATAGCCCTTGCAGATGATCATATACTCTACAGAGAAGGTTTTGCACTAGCCCTTAATTCAATTAACAATACAAGTTTAGTCATCAGCGTTTCCAATGGCCAAGAGCTATTACAGCAGATGAACGATCAAGAGATAGACGTTGTTTTTCTAGATATTTATATGCCTGTAATGGATGGATTTACAACCGCGAAGCAATTGAATTTACATCACCCTCATAGCAAAATTATTATCCTGAGCAGTTTTACTGACATTGGTCATATAAAGCGCATGCTCGCTTGTAATATATCAGGCTATATTTCCAAAATAGCCACTACTGCTGTTATCCAAAAAGCCATCAAATTAGTCTTTAAAAAAGGATATTATTATGACAAAGAAGTCTATCACCAAATCCAAAGTAATTTAAACACAATTTCCCAGGGAAATTCCTATCTCACTGAAAGAGAAATAACCATCATCAAACTTTTCGCTTTACAGTACAGTGCCAAACAAATTGCCGATATCCTATGTAGCAGTATCCGCACAGTTGAAAAACAAAAAGAATTATTACTTCAAAAAACCAATAGTTTTAGTTTTATAGGCGTACTCATCTATGCCCTAAAAAACGGCTATCTTTTGCTTGATGAAATTAAATGAAAATATGCGGTAAATACGTATTGTGTTGATTTTTAGTTCCTTGTATTTTTGACTATCCCAAAATTCAAAACTATGAAAACCAAATACATCCATATCGTATCCTACTTCTATATTTTACTATTTGTTTATGCAGCCATTAGTAAGCTCATCACTTTCGAAGCCTTTCAAGTTCAACTCACCCAATCCCCACTATTAAGCGCCTATGCCAATGCTATTGCTTATATAGTACTTATAGTTGAACTCTTGTTTGCCTTACTGCTTTCCATTCAAACAACAAGACTTTTAGGCCTTTACTTAAGTTATGGGCTCATGGTTGCATTTACCATTTATATCTATCTAATTATCAATCACAGCGATTTTATTCCCTGCTCATGCGGAGGAGTTCTAGAAAAAATGGGCTGGACAGAACACCTTTGGTTCAATATCATTGTTAGCCTATTGGCTTTAGTTGCTTTGTTTTTTAAAGAAAACAACACCAAAAGATATTACCTTTTTTCTATCCTCATTACAATCACCAGTAGTTTATTGGTCATTTTACTATTTCTTTCATCAGAATATATCATCAAAAAAGAAAACCCCTTCATTAGAAGATATCTGCCGCATGGAGTAGTGGAAGATCAAACAATTGACTTACAAGTCAATTCATTCTATTTCTCTGGACATCATAATGACACCATCTATCTTGGTAATTATACCGCTCCGCTTCGCTATATTGCTATTGATGAAAACCTTCAAAGACAAGATTTTCAAATACAAATAGATTCTATACACCTGCCATATTCTCAACTAAAATTCAAAACATTGTATCCTGATTTCTATTTAGCCGATGGCACAATAGCTATTGTATTTAAAGGAAAGTTAGACAATCAACACAAACAACAACCAACTCGATTATACAGTTATCAAGAAGCTTATTTTACTGATTTTATACCTGTCGATTCCACTACTATTGTTTTTAAAGGTCAAAGCAGTAAGAATTTCCAAAATGTACTCGGACTAATAGATCAAAAAAGTACTACCAAAGTAAAACTAACCCCTGATTTACTGCAAAGCGATTCAGATGGGGTTTTTGATACTGATGGAATAATCGGTTATAGTAAAGAACAGCAACAGCTTATTTATACCTATTATTATAAAAATCAGTTTATTCAAACGGATAAAGAGTTAAATCTGCTAAATAAACAAAGTACCATAGATACAACCAAAACAACACTCATTACTTCAGCTAAGCTATCAACAGGAGAAAATAAAATAACCACTCCTGTTAGAGCAATTAACTCAAAAGTGATAGCTCATCGCAATCTCTTGTTTATAATATCAAATTCAATGGGCCAAAACGAGTCCAAACAAATGTGGAAACAAGCCAGTATTGTAGATGTCTATGACTTTGTAAGTAACAGTTATGTCGGTAGCTTCTACATCAACCACCTAGGGGAAGATAAGCTATCCGATTTTATTGTTACCAACCATTATCTCTATGGTTTATTTGACAAGCAACTTGTTCGTTACCAACTGGCCAAATCGCTAACAAGCAAGTTTTAGTAAGGTTCTGCTTCACCTTAAAAAAAGGCATTAACCATTAAATACTATAAAAATGAAAAAAATTTTAAAATCAGCAGGCTTGCCAATCGGAGTATTCGCGCTTGCTATCGGAGGAGCATTTGCAACAAATGCAATGAAAAACGCAGATCCAAATGATCGAGTAGGCTATTATTTTGATGTAAATGCACCAATAAAATGTATGCCTAAAGAGGATTGTACAACTATTGAAGGAATTACTTGTACTTGGGAAGAGTCACCTACAGTTTCTCATGATTTATATGAACTACAAGGTACATCTTGTGTAAAAAAGTTATATAAAAAATAATGTTTTTTAATTCTTTAATTAAGGGTGCTGTTGAAAAACAGCACCTATTATTTATTATACAAATAGAGATTAAACCATTGAATAGTTCTATAAGTTAAATCTTTTTGAGCTAAAGGATTGGAAAGCGAATGTCCTTGGTTTTTATAAAATAATGCCACATGCGTTTTATTGTAACGTTTTAAAGCAGTAAATAATAATCTAGTATGTTCCCAATGCACATTGTAATCATCAAGTCCTGCCCAAGTTAGTAAAGGAGTATTAATCCTATTCACAAAAAGAATGGGATTATTATTTAGATATAATTCTAAATCAGATGCAGGTGGTTTTTTTATATTGTATTGTCCATTTTCAAACTTCCAATAAGAAGGTTTATTGTAATTATAATTGTACGAATAGTAATTATTAATGATGTCACTAACTGCAGCCCCACTTACAGCAGCTTTAAATAATTTAGTTTGAGTAATAATAAAATTAGTTTTATACCCTCCGAATGATTGTCCAATTAGCCCTAATTTATCTTTATTTATAGAAGGTTCAATTTTAACAGCTTTTTCAATTGCAGAAGTCACACAATCTAGAGCGGCTCTAGCAGGACCTTCTATCGAAATATTTGTATCAGGAAGAAAAACAAAATAGCCTAACTCTGTAAATAAAGGTACACTAAAGCCTTTATAGTTAAATATGGTGGGAATTTCGAATTTATTAGCTAAGTAAAATTGATCCTCATAAATATGCGTAATCATTGGATACTTCTCATTTATTTTAAATTCTTTAGGATAGTAAAGAATTCCTTTTAAAACATTACCATACTTATCTTCAAAATCAATAATTTTTTGTTTTCTCCAATTATAAAGAGACTTAGGAGTACTATTTTTCACTACTAATTCAGAATTATTAGAATGACTAACATTTATGTTTCCTGGACTATTGAAATTCTCAGACCTATAATATATGTTTGTTAAATTTTTATCCCACACTATATTACTTATGTAATTAGAGGTTGGTGCAAGAAAGGTTTTTAAAATATTTTTCTCAAGACCATATAAACCAGTGTAATTATTCTTTTTATTTATTACTGTAAAGACTAAGGGGGCTTCTTTTTTAATAAATTTTGGAAATAAACCAAAACCTTGAGAAAGATTATTAGCGTATGTTTTAGTATTTAAAATAGAAATTGTAAGATCTTTATTATTAAAATTACTTAAGTTTTTAGTAGCTCCAGTCTCATAATTATAAAGCCAAATGTCACCATCACCTACAATATAAGCAGAATTAGAGTTTTCAATCCAGTACAGTTGCTGCTGTTGTCTGATATTATTGCAGATATCTTTTTTTAGGTTACTTGTATTAATAAAAACCCATTGATTATTAGGTTTTATAGCTATATAATTACCATCATAAGAGTATGTTAAGTTAGAATTTACTGTTTTTAAAGAATCTTGAATGAGCGTTTTTTTATTCTTAACCATATCATACAGATAAAGATTTATTGAAGGAATAAAAGAAGTATAATCTACATTTTCAAAACGATCAAAAATTAAAAAACGGTAAGAATGGTTGATATAAATACTTTCATTGAAAGTACTTGTCAAAATAGACTTAATTTCTTCACTTTTAAGGTTATATATATAAGCTTTTGAATATTCTTGATTAGGTTCCATTTTACCTTCAATATTTTTATCAAAAGAATTCCATACATCCACTATACTTTCTTGTGTTAGAATTGAACTTTTCTCAATATAACATTGAATATATAGATTGTTTTTGTCAAGAAATACAGTTTGTATACCGTTTATTTGCTCTTTTTCATCTAAAGGGATTGGAATTACTACTCTTTTTTTATTATTAATATTTATAGATTCGAGCTTAATTTTACCACTATTTATATAGGTAACCAATGCTATGTCTTCATTCTTATTCAAGCTGAAGGATAGGATAGGAGGATCTGTAAGTTTTATTATTTCAGTTGTTTTAAAATTATTTAAATTCAATAATGATAGGTAGGTGTTTTCATCTTGTGAATAATAAAAAATTTTTGTCTTCGATTGATTAAAATAAAATTTTTCTTTGGTTGTAAAACTCCAATAAACTTTACCAAAAGTGTCTACTACCTGGCGGCTACCATCTTTTTTAGTAATTAAAATATAAGGTGTTTTTAGTAATTCATATTTTGACACCTGATCTATTTTCGTTGTTTGATATGTATTTAAATCAAAAATTTCAAGTGTATCCTCTTGCAAGTAAATTAAGTGATCAGAGTTTATAAAGTTTAGTGAATGTGCTTTTGTTTTGATAATTTTTTCTTTAGTTAATGAATTAACTATAAAAATAGTATCCTGATTATTTTGAGTTGATTGTGTAATAATAGCCCATTTTCCATTCATATTTAGTTCTTTAATAGATAAAGAACTCCAATTGGGGTCAATATAAATACTATCCCTCTCCTTACAATAAGAGGTAAAAGAGAGAGATAATAAAAAAATGGTTTGTAAAATTGTATATTTAGTAACCATAGTTTTGAGGAAGCAAATTTTTATTTAGTATTGTTTCCTTTTCTGGATAAGGAAAAAGATGATGCTTTTCTGTCCAATTCGGCTTTAGAAATTCAAGCATGTTTAACTTAGCATTTCTCTTCAAATCAAAGAAACGGTGACCATGTTCAGTAAAAAACTCTCGTCTAAGTTCATTAACCATCTGATTATTTATAAACTCTTCGTCCAATCCATTGTCCAGCAATTCTATATTTGCTCTATTTCTTATATCGTTAATATAATCCTTAGCTTCATCAAATCTTTTCTGTTTAATCAACGCTTCACTACAAATAAAATACGCCTCTTCAATTCTAAAAATAATTGAGTACTCATCTGTGTTTTGCCCAGAAGTATTTTTGTACTTATAGGAATGAAACCAGCTTTTATCATCTGACTTTATTTCCCTAATCCAATTAATTAACCTTAAATCACCAGTAGGAAACGAATTGACTAAATCCTGAGTTAGCGAAAAACTGTTTGGAGGACCTTGAGTAAATAAATATGATCTTGCCTCTTCTGTTATATCTCCGTCAGTACTTGTTTTTAGTTGCCATAAAGTACTTTTTGCATCTTTTTTAAAAACTTTATTTATATCAGATTCTAAAGTATATGCTGGATCAGTAATTACTTTTTTCGCATAAAACTCTGCTTGCTCATAACGTTTCTGTAATAAATAGTTCTTACTCAATAAAAGTTCAGCTACTTTAGAAGTAGGATAAATTCGTTCGCTATTTCTGTATTCCTTAGGCAGTAAATCGATAGCAATTATTAGGTCAGCCTCAATTTTTAGAACTATTTGATCAAAAGAAGATTTTGAAATGGCAGAGTTATAACTATAATTAGTAGTCGTTGTATAAGGAATATCACCAAATATTTGTACAAGATAATGATAGTATAAAGCACGTAAAAAATAAGCTTCACCTAAAAAAACTTGCTTTTGATCAGTAGTAATTTTTTCTGATTTTGTCAGAGATTCAATAAAAAGATTAATAGTGTAAATATGATTGTATGAGCTTGCCCAAAATTTAGCAACTGCATTGTTAGAGGCTAATAAATTGTTTGTGTACAAATCATATATTCCAGTATTATTAGTCTGAGGGTAGTAGCATTCAAGATCATCAGTAAAAACACCCAAGTTTAGTCCCATACCCAATGTTCCACCCGACATGATAGAGGAGGCTCTAAGGTTGGTATAGATAGAAGATAGGGCAGACTTCACTGTAGCAATATCCTCAAATACATCTGGCGTATTTATCTGATTAGAGGGCAAAGAAGTGTCAACATATTGTTCGCAAGCTTGTATAAGTAGTACAGTAATTATTAACACAACTATCTTCTTTATATGTAGAAATATATTTTTCATAATAATGAGATTAAAAAGTTAATTGAACACCAAAAGAATACGTTTTCAAAGGAGGTAAGTAACCAGGAACAACTATTTCAGGATCCATACCATAAAAATTAGTAAAGGTTAATAGATTTTGTCCTTGAAAGTAGAGGAGTACATCTTCAATTTTAGATGTAGGAAGATTGATTCTGTAAGACAATGAAATGTTTTTCAGACGAATGTAAGAAGCGTCACTTATTGCTCTATCACTATCAGGTATTAATCTAGTAAGACCATAAGCGGCAGCATTTTTTCCTGTACCATAAAAACTATAATCACTGTTTGGATTATCAGACGACCAGCTATTTAAAACCCCAATAGGTTGATTTACTAAAGCACCTGGCATCACCAATTGGCTGTCGTAGTTGTAATTCTTTTGCTTTACAAACTGAAATAAAAAATCTAAACTAATATTCTTGTAAGCAATTGTATTGGATAAACCTCCATGATATTGAACACCAATATCCATTATTTTTTGTTTATCCTCAGAAGTTATTTTTCCATCTTTATTATAATCAGTAAAAATATATAATCCAGTATTGGGATCAATACCTTCGTATTGATATACCTTTTTTATGTAAACAGATTCTCCAATTATATACTGATTGGCATAAGTAGATCCTTCCAGTCCAGGAAAATCTACCAATTTATTTTTAGGAAATGAAATATTAAAACTAGTACTCCATCTCCAATTCTTAGTTTCTATATTGTGAGTCAATAAGGTAAATTCCCAACCAGTATTTTCTATTGTAGCTGGTAAATTGGCTTGTATTGACGAAAAACCTGTTGTTCCAGGTAATGGAATACCTACTAATTGGTTGGAAGAACGATTATTGTAATAGGCTAATGAAGTAGTAATACGGTCATTTAAAAAACCTAAGTTTATTGCTATTTCTTTTTTGGTTGTTTTTTCCCAACTAAAATCTGGATTATAAAGTCTTGACGGAGATAATCCAACTATATTATCATATTTCAGGCCAGAAACAGTATAGGTATCAAGGTATTGATAATCTCCTATTTGGTCATTACCAGTTGTTCCATAACTAGCGCGTAGCTTACCAAAACTCAACCAACTCGAATCGCTTAACCATTTTTCATTGCTAAATAACCACGCTATACCAACGGCGCCAAAGTTTCCAAACTGCTTATTTTTCCCAAATCTACTCGAACCATCTCTACGGCCTGTTAAATTCACAATATATCTGTTCTGATACATATAGTTTAATCTACCAAACAAGGCATTATAACGATATTCAAATTCACTTGTAGTTTCTGTATATATGCTATTGGCTGAACTAATGTTGTATATCAAAGCATTAGATGCATAGCCAAAGCCCATTAATGAATTTATATTGGTTTTTCGATTTTGAAAAGTAGTTCCAACTAGTAAATCAAAAGAATGTTTACCAATATTTTTTCTCCACGAAATTTGAGGTTCTATAATATATGATGAATTGGTAATCATATTCATCATAGAATAGGAATCAGCACTGGTCAACCCTATTGAAGGATTTGTTGTAGTATGCGGTTTAATTAACGATTCTGAAAAAGAATTATTAGCAACTCCCAGATTAATTTTTGCAGAAATTTCATTAAAAAAAATATATCCCACATTGGTATTGAACAAGAATAAATTACCGCTATTTTTATATTTTGCTTCTAGTTGAGCCAAAGGATTGTCAAAAGTATTGTTTTGCCAATTCAAACTTCCATCTTTGTTTTTTAACGCAGGAGCATTTGGCGCCAAAGTAAGAGATTTTTTAGTAAAATCTAATTCAATCAA